>NZ_JBJDRL010000145.1:0-687 GCF_044987475.1 Microbacterium sp. ZW CA_36 | reverse complement strand
GTCCCGGCGCGGGGCCACCGCGTGCCGACGCGCGCCGGGACACGACGGCCGCGCGACGGGACACGACGGCCGCGCGCCGGGACACGACGGCCGCGCGCCGGGACACGACGGCCGCGCGCCGGCGCTGAGCGCACGCGGGATCACCGTGCGGCACGGGGCCGTCATCGCCGTCGATTCCGCCGACCTCATGCTCGACGCGGGCGAGATCGTGGCGCTCGTCGGACCCAACGGTGCGGGCAAGTCGAGCCTGCTCGCCGCGCTCGCCGTGCCCGAGCGCGGCGCGCAGATCGAAGCGGCCGGCCGCGTGGCGTTGATTCCGGATGCCTCGGACGACCTCTTCGTCTTCGACACGGTCGGCGGGGAATGCGCCCGCGCGGATCGTCGAGCGACACGGTCGCGGCGAGAGCCCGGACGTCGACGCGGGTCGGAGCCGGCGTCCGCGGACCTGCCTCCGTCTCACCGGCGCGGACGCAGCGGCCGGCACGCGATCGGCGATACCGCTGATCGGTTCGCCGGGTTCCTCGGACGCGACCCCGAAGACCCCGCGTTCGCCGCGCTTCTCGCGCGGCATCCGCAAGATCTCTCCGTCGGCGAGCGCCGCTGCCTCGCCCTCGCCATCCAGGTGGCCGGCGAGCCCGCCGTGCTGCTCGTCGACGAGCCGACCCGCGGCCTCGATCCCGCCGCACG
>NZ_JBJDRL010000144.1:0-763 GCF_044987475.1 Microbacterium sp. ZW CA_36 | reverse complement strand
GTCAGTTGTTCTGGGGGAAGCCGAGGTTGATGCCGCCGTGGTGGGCGGGGTCGAGCCAGCGGCTGGTGATGGCTTTCTCGCGGGTGTAGAAGTCGAAGCCGTGGACGCCGTAGGCCTTGGCGTCGCCGAACAGGGACTGTTTCCAGCCGCCGAAGGAGTGGTAGGCGACGGGGACGGGGATGGGAACGTTGATGCCGATCATGCCGACCTGCACCTCGTTCTGGAACCGTCTGGCGGCGCCGCCGTCGTTGGTGAAGATGGCGGTGCCGTTGCCGAACCGGCCGGAGTTGATCAGCTCGAGACCCTCGTCGTACGACTGCACGCGCACGACGGAGAGGACCGGTCCGAAGATCTCCTCCTGGTACGCGCGGCTGGTGGTGGGGATGTCGTCGATCAGGGTGGGGCCGAAGAAGAACCCATCCTCGTGCCCCTCGACGGTGAAGCCCCGGCCATCGACGACGATCTTCGCGCCGTCCGCCTCGGCGATGTCGACGTAGCTCGAGACCTTGTCGCGGTGGATGTCGGTGATCAGCGGCCCCATGTCGGGCTCGACGCCGTCAACGCCCGCGCCGTTGCCGATGCGCAGCTTCGCGATCCGCTCCTGGATCTTGGCGATGAGGTCGTCGGCGACCGGCTCGACGGCGAGCACGACGCTGATGGCCATGCAGCGTTCGCCGGCGGCACCGTAGCCCGCATTGACGGCCTGGTCGGCCACGAGGTCGAGGTCGGCATCCGGAAGCACCAGCATGTGGTTCTTGGCGCC
>NZ_JBJDRL010000143.1:0-797 GCF_044987475.1 Microbacterium sp. ZW CA_36 | reverse complement strand
GAGGGGGCGTGGGGGGCGTGGGGACCGGTGCGGCAGCAGCCCGGCGACGGCCCCGACCCATGCGCATGCGAACATCTGGAAGGGCGTCCACGGCCCGAACGTGCCGGTGATGACCGTGGACAGCGCGATGGTCGCCATGCCGAGGAGCATGCCGAAGCGCGCCCCGTACGCCCGTCCGGCGAGGACCAGCAGGATGAAGACGGCCTCGACCCCGCCGACGCCGGTGCCGGCGATGCGCACCGCCGCCCCGATCGCGGCCAGTGTGCCGAGCAGCGCGAGCATGTGGGCCGAGCGCACCGTGCCGTCGAGCGTGGACACCACCACGAGCATCGCGAGCGGCGCCAGCGCGAGTGCGGCAATCGGCACCGCGGCGTACGCCTGCTGCGGCACGGCGGTCGCGACGAGCGGCCAGCAGAACGCCCCGAGCGCGACGAGGTTCGCGGCGAGGAGGGCGATCAGCGGAAGCCGGGCGGACACCCGTCCTGCGGCCTCGTGGGCCGCGTGTTGCGTACCGTACTCAGGAACGCCGGCGGCCGGGAACCCGGAAAGGCCGGTTTCGTGGGCCGGTTCCGGGCGGGGGTCCTGAGAACGGTACGACGAGGTAGCCGGAGCGGTCGCGGGGGCGTCGCGAACGATGGCGGCTTCGTGGGTGGCGGCTTCCTGGGCCGCGGAGTGCGTACCGTACTCAGGAACGCCGGCGGCCGGGAACCCGGAAAGGCCGGTTTCGTGGGCCGGTTCCGGGCGGGGGTCCTGAGAACGGTACGACGAGGTAGCTGGTGCGGTCGCGGGGGAGGGGG
>NZ_JBJDRL010000142.1:0-869 GCF_044987475.1 Microbacterium sp. ZW CA_36 | reverse complement strand
GGCCACGTCGGCAGCCAGCGGAGGCAGCGGCTGTGCGGCGGAGTCGAGCTCGGCGAGTCCAGCCGCCAGGCTCGCTGCACCCGACCCCAGCGAGGCGAGCCCCGTCGAGAGGGTGCTCGCACCGCTCGCGAGCTCGGCCGCTCCGGTCGCCGTCGACGCGGCGCCGACGGCGAGCTGGTCCGCGCCCGCGGCGGCCTCGCCGATCTGCTCGGCGATCGTGTTGAAGCCCGCATACACCTCTGCGAGATAGCGGCTGGTGAGATCGCGGCCGAGGGCCGCGGTCGCCGCCTCGGTGACCGCGGAGGTGAGCGCCGGATCGATCCATGCCGATGCGGGCGTCGTGCGCACCTCGACCACCGCCTGGCGCGCCTGCGCACCCGGGCCGGAGATCGAGGTGGCGTCTGCCGAGAACGACGGCGGAATGCGGACGACGGCGACATACCTGCCCGCCGCAAGCCCCTCGGCGGCGTCGTCGTCGTTCGTGAGCACCCAGTCGAGGCTGGGCGGCGGCTCGGCGGTCTCGTCGGTCCCGGGCTGCGCCGGCTCCTGCGCCGCCATCAGCCCCGCCGCGAACTGACGGCCCAGCGGCACGGTCTGGCCGTTCACGGTGACGGGCTCGTCGTCGTTCACGATCGCCGCGGTGAGTCGCTCGGGGTGGGCGGTGGGTGCGGCGAGCGCCCATACGAGGATCCCGCCGATCAGCAGCGGAACCACGATGAGCCCGATGACGGCGAGGCGGCCGAGCCGCGCCGACCCCGAGGTGGCGCTGAACGCGGTCATCACCCCGCCTCCGCGCCGTGCGGGCCCGATGGGGCGGCGCCCGACGCGACCAGCAGCGGATGCCGCTGCGCAGCGTCGGCGAGACGGGC
>NZ_JBJDRL010000141.1:0-1170 GCF_044987475.1 Microbacterium sp. ZW CA_36 | reverse complement strand
GCTTCGGCTGCGGCGGGGTGCCCGGCGCGGCAGTGCCGCCTGCGGCGGCCGTTCCGGGGGCGGTGCCACCCGGAGCAGCGGTGTCGTCGGATTCCGCCGGGCCGAGAGGCTGGCTCCAGCGGGGGTCGTCGCTCTCGGCGTCGAGCTGCGCCAGCTCCTCCTCGAGGCGGCGGATGCGCTCGTCCTGATCGCTGATCGTGCCGATGCGGCCGAGGAACTCGGGGTCGTCATCCGGCGCGCGGCGGGCGGCGACGGACGAGGCCCGCACGCGTCCGACGATGAGCCAGAGCAGACCGCCGAGGACGGGCAGCAGGACGACGATGAGGATCCAGACCGGCTTGCTCACGCCACGGTGGCGGCTCGGGGGCTGGACCGCGCAATCGACGATGGTGAAGACCCAGAACGCGGTCGCCACCAGGGCCAGTATCAACAGCACCCGAGGCATCTTCCCATCCTAGGCGGGCGCGGCCCGGCGTGGGCGTGCCGTGACGCAACCGTCGCCGAACCCGCCCGTGGGTCGAACGTAGGATGGACGGGTGAAAGCGCGCTCGGCCATCGTCTACTCGGTGCTGCGGCTGCTGGCGTTCCTCGTGCCGTTCGGCATCCTGATGCTGTTCCCGATCATGCAGGAGTACTACTGGCTCGCCGCCATCTTCGCCGCGCTCATCGGCCTCAGCCTGTCGGTGCTCTTCCTGCGCAAGCCGCTCGAGGACGCGACGTCGGGTCTCGCCGAGCGCCGTGCCCGGTCGCGCAGCGCGGTCACCGACGAGCAGGCGGAGGATGCCGCGGCGGACGCCACCACAGACCCCCGCGCTCCCGACAACAAGACACCGGACTCCCGGGCCTGACGAACCGCGGGCTCGAGGCGTTTCGACTTCGGGCGCCAGAGCGCCCTCCGCTCAACGACCGGCACCTTGGCGCCGGACGTTGAGCGAGCGAGGAACGAGCGAGACGAAACGCTCGCTCCCAGCAGCGACGCCGGGCCGGGGCGCTTCGACCTCCGGCGCGAGAGCGCCCTCCGCTCAACGACCGGCACCTTGGCGCCGGACGTTGAGCGAGCGAGGAACGAGCGAGACGAAACGCTCGCTCCCAGCCGCGACGCCGGGCCGGCGGCGCTTCGACTTCGGGCGCCAGAGCGCCCTCCGCTCAACGACCGGCACCTTGGCCCCG
>NZ_JBJDRL010000140.1:0-1235 GCF_044987475.1 Microbacterium sp. ZW CA_36 | reverse complement strand
GCGTGCGACGACGGATGGCGGGGCCGGGACGCCGGCCCGGGCGCGGCGTCCGTCGCGCTGGGCATGGCTGCGCCGGCTGTGGGCGCTGTCGACCGGCCGGTTCGGCCTCATCGTCGTCGCGGTGGTCGTCGTCACCGCCGTCGTCGCACGGTTCTGGACGCCGTTCGACCCGCAGCAGGTCGAGATCTCGGACCGCTGGGCGCCTCCCGGCTGGCCGCACCTGCTCGGCACCGACGGGTCGGGCCGCGACATCCTGAGCCTGCTGATGGCCGGTGCCCGCACCACCGTGTTCGTCGCCGTCGGCGCCGGGATCGTCGCGACGGTGATCGGCATCTCCCTCGCCGCGCTCGGCGCCCTCACCGCGCGGTGGGTGCGCGAGTCGGTGGCGGTCTTCGTCGACATCCTCATCGCGTTCCCGGTGCTCATCATCGCGATGATGATCTCGGCCGTGTGGGGCGGATCGCTGTGGGTCGTGATCTGGGCGGTGGGCATCGGCTTCGGCGTGAACATCGCGCGGGTGACCCGCCCCGAGCTCCGACGGGTGCTGCAGAGCGACTTCGTGCTGGCCGGCCGCGCGTCGGGTCTCACGCCCGCGCAGAATCTGTGGCGCCACCTGCTGCCCAACGTCGCCCCGGTGTTCATCGTGCAGCTCTCATGGGGCATGGCGGTCGCCGTGCTCGCCGAGGCCGGCCTGTCCTACCTCGGCTTCGGCGCGCCGGTGACGGAGCCGTCCTGGGGCCTGCTGCTCGCGCAGCTGCAGCAGTTCATCGCGGTGCACCCTCTGTCGGTGGTGTGGCCGGGCCTCGCCATCACGCTCACGGTCCTCGGCCTCAACCTGCTGGGCGACGGCCTGCGCGAGGCGACCGATCCCACGCTCTCGCGGAGCCCGTTCGCCACGCGCCGCGCGCGCCTGCACATTCCCGAGGTGGTGTCATGAGCCTCACCCCCGTTCCCAACTCAGGATCCGCGCATCCGCGCCGCGGTCCCATCCGCATGCTTCCGCGGTTCGGCACCCGTCGATGCTGCCCCGTTCCTGAGTTGGGAACAGGATCGGGAGGGCAGGAGGGTGGCACCGTGAGCCGGCGAGTCCCCGAGGTGGTGTCATGAGCCTCACCCACGTTCCCAACTCAGGATCCGCGCATCCGCGCCGCGGTCCCGTCCGCATGATTCCGCGATTCGGCGCCCGTCGATGCTGCCTCGTTCCTGAGTTGGGAACAGGATCGGGCGGGCGGGAG
>NZ_JBJDRL010000139.1:0-1326 GCF_044987475.1 Microbacterium sp. ZW CA_36 | reverse complement strand
GATTCGCGCCGCCCCCGAGCGCCTCTTCCGCCTTCCCGGCGACGAACGTGCCCGCCGCCCCGGCCGCCGACGCGCACGAGGTCGCACCGCCCGTCGGCGGCTGGACGCCCCCGCCGCTTCCCGGTCGCCCGGTCGCCGCTCCCGTCGCCGCCGGCCGGGCCGAGGACGACGCGCACGACGCCGAGCCGGCGCCCGCAGACCGGTGGCAGGGCTTCGGCCAGGATGCCGCCGACCTGAGCTCCGAGGTCACCGGCGCCGTGCCCGGTGCTCCCGCCCCCATCTCGGCCGTTCCGATCGCTCCCCGGTCGTTCGTCTCGCCCGCGCCGGTCTCCTCCACCGCCGCTCCGGTGGCGGCATCCGACCCATCCGCCGCGCCCGAGGGCAGCACGGGGGAGCACCTCACCCGCCCGCCCGTGATGCGCGTGCCGGTCGCCGACGCCCCGGGTGCCGAGGCCGAGCCGTGGGCTCCGGCACGCTCGCCGATGAGCGACGCCGACGCCTTCCCCGAGGCGTCCGGTCCGGTCTCGGCGATCGCCGGGGCTCCGGACGCCGGTGTGCCGCTCTCCGCGCGGTCGTCGGTGTCGGCCTTCCACGGCAAGCCCGAGATTCCCGACGAGGACGTCTTCGACGAGACGATCATCGCCCGCCGCAAGCGCACCGACTGGACCCTCGTCCCGCCGACCGGCGACCCCGTCGCGCTGTCGGCGGAGGTCGTCATCCTCGGCCGGCGCCCGGCCGGCGACCCCGATTTCCCCGGCGCGCAGCTGGTCTCGATCCACGACGGGACGGTGTCCAAGACGCACGCGAGGCTGACGCTGCGCGACGACCGCTGGTACGTGACCGATCTGGACTCGACCAACGGCGTCCTCTTCGCGACGGTGATGGGCACCGAGGTCGAAGCGCCCACCGGTGAAGAGGTCGAGGCCGGAGACCGGTTCCTGCTGGGCGACGCCGAGGTCCGGCTGCGGCGGAGCGACGGGTGATCGACCCCGACGACGAGCGCACCGCCCTGTCGCGGCGCGCCGTGCGGGAGCCCGCGGACGAGGCACCCGACGAACGGACGCTTCCCACGCGGCGGCGCCGAACTGGAGCGACGGATGCCGCGCTGCCTGCCGACGTCGACGTCACGGTCGTATCGGCGCGCTCCCTGATCCCCCCGAACTCCGAGCTGACGACCCAGGCGGCGACCACGTCGGCACCGGTCGGTCCGCGCCGGCGCGGTCACCCTGCGGCGGACATCGACGAGCTGACGGCGACGGTGCGACGGAGGGAGAGCGCCGCCCCGGCGGGGCCTGCCGCGCCGGCGCGGACCGACCGGTGCCGACG
>NZ_JBJDRL010000138.1:0-1363 GCF_044987475.1 Microbacterium sp. ZW CA_36 | reverse complement strand
TGTGGTACTGGGTCCTGGAACCCCCCGAAGAGGGTTCAGGTGCTCCTTAGAAAGGAGGTGATCCAGCCGCACCTTCCGGTACGGCTACCTTGTTACGACTTAGTCCTAATTACCGATCCCACCTTCGACGGCTCCCTCCACAAGGGTTGGGCCACCGGCTTCAGGTGTTACCGACTTTCATGACTTGACGGGCGGTGTGTACAAGACCCGGGAACGTATTCACCGCAGCGTTGCTGATCTGCGATTACTAGCGACTCCGACTTCATGAGGTCGAGTTGCAGACCTCAATCCGAACTGGGACCGGCTTTTTGGGATTCGCTCCACCTCACGGTATTGCAGCCCTTTGTACCGGCCATTGTAGCATGCGTGAAGCCCAAGACATAAGGGGCATGATGATTTGACGTCATCCCCACCTTCCTCCGAGTTGACCCCGGCAGTATCCCATGAGTTCCCACCATTACGTGCTGGCAACATAGAACGAGGGTTGCGCTCGTTGCGGGACTTAACCCAACATCTCACGACACGAGCTGACGACAACCATGCACCACCTGTTCACGAGTGTCCAAAGAGTCCCCTATTTCTAGGGTGTTCTCGTGTATGTCAAGCCTTGGTAAGGTTCTTCGCGTTGCATCGAATTAATCCGCATGCTCCGCCGCTTGTGCGGGTCCCCGTCAATTCCTTTGAGTTTTAGCCTTGCGGCCGTACTCCCCAGGCGGGGAACTTAATGCGTTAGCTGCGTCACGGAATCCGTGGAAAGGACCCCACAACTAGTTCCCAACGTTTACGGGGTGGACTACCAGGGTATCTAAGCCTGTTTGCTCCCCACCCTTTCGCTCCTCAGCGTCAGTTACGGCCCAGAGATCTGCCTTCGCCATCGGTGTTCCTCCTGATATCTGCGCATTCCACCGCTACACCAGGAATTCCAATCTCCCCTACCGCACTCTAGTCTGCCCGTACCCACTGCAGGCCCGAGGTTGAGCCTCGGGATTTCACAGCAGACGCGACAAACCGCCTACGAGCTCTTTACGCCCAATAATTCCGGATAACGCTTGCGCCCTACGTATTACCGCGGCTGCTGGCACGTAGTTAGCCGGCGCTTTTTCTGCAAGTACCGTCACTTTCGCTTCTTCCTTGCTAAAAGAGGTTTACAACCCGAAGGCCGTCGTCCCTCACGCGGCGTTGCTGCATCAGGCTTTCGCCCATTGTGCAATATTCCCCACTGCTGCCTCCCGTAGGAGTCTGGGCCGTGTCTCAGTCCCAGTGTGGCCGGTCACCCTCTCAGGCCGGCTACCCGTCGACGCCTTGGTGAGCCATTACCTCACCAACAAGCTGATAGGCCGCGAGCCCATCCCCAACCAAAAAA
>NZ_JBJDRL010000137.1:0-1424 GCF_044987475.1 Microbacterium sp. ZW CA_36 | reverse complement strand
TCCACTGCCAGTCCTCGACACGGCCGTCCTCGACGCGATCGGCTCGCGGCGCTCGAGGCCGAGACCGGTGCGGGGGCCTTCGCGGCCGACCTGACGTCCGACGCCGACGTCGAGGCGCTCGCCACGTTCCTCGCCGAGACGGGTCCGCTGCACGCCCTCGTGCACGTGGCCGGCGGCGCACGCGGCACCGATCGCGTCGAGGACGGCCGTGTCGAGGACTGGCAGTGGATGTTCGAGGCCAACGTGCTCTCGGCGCAGCGGCTCGTCTCGGCGCTGCTGCCGCAGCTGCGGCGGGCCGCGGCATCCGACGGTCACGCCGACACCCTCTTCGTCACCTCGACCGCCGCGCAGACCGCGTACGCCGGCGGCGCCGGCTACAACGCCGCCAAGGCGGGCGAGGCCATGCTGGCGCACGCCCTCCGCCTCGAGCTCAACGGCGAGCCGATCCGCGTCGTAGAGGTCGCGCCCGGCATGGTGCACACGCCCGAGTTCACGCTCAACCGCCTCGGTGGCGACAGTGCGGCCGCCGAGCGCGTGTACGACGGCGTCGCGAATCCGCTGACCGCCGACGACGTGGCCGACGTGATCGCCTACGCGCTCAACGCGCCCGGGCACGTCAACCTCGACCTCATCACCATGCGTCCGGTCGCGCAGTCGGCGCAGTTCCTGCTCGCCCGCGGCCCGTTGCGCCCTCGCGGCACGGGGGAGCTGTGATCCCTACCATCGGCACCGCCGTCAGCTATCCGGCGGGCGCGACCGCCTCGCGGAGCACCGTGGTGCACGTCGCCGATGCCGGCGACGGCCGCCGGGCCGTCGTCCTCGATGAGACCGCCTTCCATCCGGTCGACACCGCGTGGCCCGACCAGCCCGCCGATCGCGGCACGCTCCGCGTCGCCGGTGCCGACCTCGCGGTCATCGACGCGGTGGTGGGCGCTCTCCCGGTGGACGCGGCACCCGCCGACCGGCTCCTGCTCGGCGCAGAGGTGCCGGTGCGCACCGGCACCGAGGGGTGGACCTTCGTCGTGGCGCACCTGATCGACGGAGATGCGCCTGTCGCCGAGGGCGACGTCGTCGACGTGACGGTGGACGCCGGCTACCGCGCAGCGCTCTCGGCCGGGCACACCGCGTGCCACCTCGCCTCGCTCGCCCTCGATGCGGCGCTGGCGGACGCCTGGCGGAACGAGGCCCCGGCCGATGCGCTCGGTGCACCCGCCTTCGATGCGCTCGCGATCCAGGAGTCGCGCATCGTCGGCGACGGCTCGGTGGACGTCTACCGCATCGGCAAGTCGCTGCGTCGCAAGGGCTTCGACTCGGAGGCGCTCGCTGATCTCGACGCGCTCACCGCGCGCGTCGACGCACAGCTGGCGGACTGGCTCGCGGCCGGCGGCGCCGTGCGCGTCGAGCGCGACGGCGCTGCCCTGGCC
>NZ_JBJDRL010000136.1:0-1571 GCF_044987475.1 Microbacterium sp. ZW CA_36 | reverse complement strand
GCACCGAGGGTGCCCAGCGGCGGCTTCTCAGCAAGCTCGCCCACGACGAGATGGATGCCGGATCCTTCGACCTCGCCGCCCTCCGGCGCACCCTCGGCGAGGGATCGGTCGGGGCCGAGGCCTTCGGCCCGTTCAAGACCGAGCTGGTGGCGCGCCTGGGCGAGCTCGGGTGGTTCGTCAACGAGATCGGCATCGCCGACGTCGTCATGCACATCGCGATCGCCGCCGACCGCACCGCGCGCAACCGGCCCCTCGACGCGATCGGCTCGGACGCCGGCGAGCGCCCCACGCAGACGCAGGTGGCGGCCATCATCGAGGAGCTCTCGGAGCGGCACCTCGGCGTGCGGCTCGGCAGCGCCGACCTGCAGCACTTGGCGACCCTCGTGCTCACCCGCGTCGTCGCTCCCGACGGACTTGCGGGAGCGGCATCCGCCACCGCACCCTCGACCCTCGACCCCGAGGTGGAGGCCGCGGTGCGCGACGTCGTGACCGCCGCCGCCGAGGAGTTCCTCGTCGACATCGCCCACGACGACTTCGTGGTCCGCCTCGCGCTCCACGTCCAGAACCTGCTGCACCGCGCGCGGGAGCAGGCGTGGTCGCGCAACCCGCTCACGCGCTCGCTCAAGTCGACGTATCCGATGATCTTCGAGGTGGCCGTGTTCATCGCGAGCCGCCTGCAGCAGCGCCTCGGCATTCCGCTGCCCGACGACGAGATCGCCTACATCGCGATGCACGTCGGCGGGCGCCTCGAGCGCAGCCGGCGTGCCGACCAGCTGCTGACCGCGACCATCGTGTGCCCGGGGTACTACGACCTGCACGAGCTGCTGCGCTCCAGTGTCGATCGTTCGCTCGGGCAGGCCATCGAGGTCGTCGGCGTCGAGACGCGCGTCGATCCCGACTGGGCGTCGATCGACACCGACCTCGTGCTCACCACCATCGACCCGCCCGTGACGAAGGAGCGGATCGTGCGCATCCAGCCGTTCCTCACCGACGCCGACGTCGAGCGCGTGCAGGCCGCGGCAGGCCGCATCCGTCGCTCGCGCCGGCTCGCGAGGCTGCGCGCCGAGCTCGAGCGCTACTTCGAGCCGTCCGCCTTCGTACGCGGGCTCGACGATGCTGCGGCCTCCGGCGAGGAGGGGGTGATCCGTGCGCTCGGGGCGCTCCTCCTCGAGCGCGGGGTGATCGACGCCGCATACGTCGAGCGCACGATCGAGCGCGAACGGCTCTCGTCCACCGCGTTCACCGACGCCCTGGCGGTGCCGCATGCCCTCGAGATGACGGCATCCCGCACGGCCATCGCGATCGGGATCGCCGACCCCTCGATCGCGTGGGGCGACGGGCGGGTGCAGGTCGTCGCGCTCGTCGCGTTCTCGGAGACCGATCGCGAGGCGTTCCAGACCGTGTTCGAGCAGTTCGTCGAGGTGTTCAGCGAGCGCGACAGCGTGCAGCGGATCGTGCGCCGTGGCACCGACTTCAACGCCTTCCTCGACGAGCTCGTCGCCGTCATCGACGGCTGACCCGCGGCATCCGGCGTTCTTCTCGGGTTTGGGGCGCACGGCGGGGCGGGGGGC
>NZ_JBJDRL010000135.1:0-1802 GCF_044987475.1 Microbacterium sp. ZW CA_36 | reverse complement strand
ACCGGAGCGGATGCGGACGCCGGGGCGGGAACGGGGTCGGCGGTCGCGGCATCCAGCGACTCCGCCCAGGTGCCGTCGGGGTGCACGACCAGCGGCCAGCTCGACGACCCCTCGACGAGGGTGGCGTGCGCGGGCTCGCCCGTCGAGGCCGCCAGCTGCCGGATCTCCTCGACGACGCGGTCGCGCAGGGCCAGGCTGTCGGGGGCGACGACTTCCTCGACATCGGTGCCGACGTGCAGCTCGGCGGTCGTGCTCGTCAGGAAGTGGACGGTCGCATCGGGGCGGCGTGAATTCATCGGTTCTCCTCCGCAGCGGCGGCTTCAGATGCCGGCCGCGGCAGAAGGCGGCGGCCGGTCAGGGCAGGCGAGTGGGCCGGCGAGAGCCCATCGGAGGGCGAGTGCGGGCCTCGGCCGCGCTTTCGCCGTGCATGTTCACGCTAGTCGACGGTTCCTGGAAGGCACCGCCGAGACTGTGCGACGCGGCCGCGGGCAAGACTCGTCGGGTCCTGACGACACAACGTCGGGATCGGCTCATCGGGTCCTCGCGGTGCGGCCGCGGGCCAGGCTCGTCGGGTACTGACGGGACAACCGCGCGATCGGCTCATCGAGACCTCGCGGTGCGGCCGCGGGGAAGGCTCGTCGGGTACTGACGGGACAACCTCGGGAACGGCTCATCGAGACCTCGCGGTGCGGCCGCAGGCCAGGCTCGTCGGGTACTGACGGCACGACCGCGGGAACGGCTCATCGGATCCTCGCGGCGCGGCCGCGGGCCAGGCTCGTCGGGTACTGACGGCACGACCGCGCGATCGGCTCATCGGGTCCTCGCGGTGCGGCCGCGGGCCAGGCTCGTCGGGTCCCGACGACACAACCGCGGGATCGGCTCATCGAGACCTCGCGGTGCGGCCGCGGGCTAGGCTCGTCGGGTGCGTCTCGTCATCGCCCGCTGCTCCGTGGACTACACGGGACGGCTCAATGCCCACCTGCCGCTCGCGACCCGCCTGCTGGTGCACAAGGGCGACGGCTCGCTGCTGGTGCACTCCGACGGCGGCTCGTACAAGCCGCTCAACTGGATGAGCCCGCCCTGCCGCCTGGACGTCGAGATCCCGGATGCCGAATCCGCCGCCGCCGGAGTGCTCGAGCACTGGCGCGTCACCCACGCGAAGAGCGGCGACGCGCTGCTCGTGCGCATCTACGAGGTGCTGCACGACACGTCGCACGAGCTGGGCCTGGACCCGGGCCTGCAGAAGGACGGCGTCGAGGCCGACCTGCAGCGGCTCCTCGCCGAGCAGGTCGACGTCATCGGCGACGGCCTCACCCTGGTCCGCCGCGAGTATCCGACCGCGATCGGTCCCGTCGACCTGCTCCTGCGCGACCCCGAGGGCGGCACCATCGCCGTCGAGGTCAAGCGCCGCGGTGACATCGACGGCGTCGAGCAGCTGACCCGCTACCTCGAACTGCTCGGCCGCGACCCGCATCTCGCCCCGGTCACGGGCGTCTTCGCGGCCCAGGAGATCAAGCCGCAGGCGAAGGTGCTCGCCACCGACCGCGGCATCCGCTGCGTCACCCTCGACTACGAGGGCATGAAGGGCATCGAGTCCGGCGCCCCGCGCCTCTTCTGACGCCCGGCCTGGCCCGTCCGCGATCCTCGGTCAGCGGCTCCGACCGCGAGACCTCAACTGGTCGCCGAGACCGCGGGGATTTCCCACGGTCTCGGCCTTCCAGTGGGGTCTCGCCGATGTGAGCGGCGGGGAAGCGCGATCCCGGCGCCGACGCTCGGCCCCGCGCCGACGCCCGCGGCCCGGC
>NZ_JBJDRL010000134.1:0-2049 GCF_044987475.1 Microbacterium sp. ZW CA_36 | reverse complement strand
CGCCGGCACCGTCGTGTCGGCGGGTCGCGGCTCCGCCCCGGCCGGGGGCTCGGGGGTCGCGTCGTCGCCGGGCACCGGCATCCGCTCGTCCGTCATCGCGACTCCGCGACCTGGATCTCGGTGACGGGGAGCGTCGAGTCGGCGCCGAACTCGAGCGTCGATGGAGCGCGGCCCGACATGATGAGCTCGGAGGTGAGGGCGGCGATCATCGCGCCGTTGTCGGTGCACAGCGACAGCGGCGGGATGCGCACGGTGACGCCCTCGGCCGCGGCTCGCTCGAGCGCCACGTCGCGCAGGCGCCGGTTGGCGATGACGCCGCCGCCGAGCAGCAGGCGCGGCACACCGTGGTCGCGGCACGCGGCGAGCGCCTTGGTCACGAGCACGTCGACGACGGCCTCGCGGAAGCTCGCCGCGACATCCGCGACCGGAACCTGCTCGCCAGCCGCCTGTCGCAACTCGACCCAGCGTGCGACCGCGGTCTTCAGCCCTGAGAACGAGAAGTCGTAGCGGTGCGCCGCCATGTCGGACGCGCGGGACAGGCCGCGCGGGAAGGGGATCGCCTTCGGATCTCCGGATGCCGCCGCCCGGTCGATCTCGGGACCTCCGGGGTACGGCAGCCCGAGCAGGCGGGCGACCTTGTCGAAGGCCTCGCCGGCGGCGTCGTCCATCGTCTCGCCGAGCAGCTCGACATCGGTGGTGAGGTCGCGCACGAGCAGCAGCGAGGTGTGGCCGCCGCTCACCAGCAGCGCGACCGTCGGGTACTCCAGCGGGGGCGCGTCGGTGTCGAGGATGTCGGCAGCGATGTGGCCGACGAGGTGGTTGACGGCATAGAGCGGCTTCTCGAGCGACACGGCGAGCGCCTTGGCCGCGCCGATTCCGACCATGAGGGCTCCCGCGAGACCCGGGCCGCTCGTCACCGCGACGGCGTCGAGATCGGCCAGCGCGACGCCCGACTCGGCGAGCGCCGCCTCGATCGACGGCTGCAGCGCCTCGAGGTGCGCGCGAGCGGCGACCTCGGGCACGACCCCGCCGTAGCGGGCGTGCTCGTCCATCGAGCTCGCGATCGTGTTCGACAGCAGCGTGCGGCCGCGGACGATCCCGATGCCGGTCTCGTCGCAGCTCGTCTCGATGCCGAGCACCAGCGGTTCGGCGCGGTTCACGTGCACACCCCTCCGTCCCACGCGGGCGCTGCACCGCCACCGGTCGCTGCACCGCCACCGGGCGCTGAGTCTGCACCGGTCGCCGAGCCGCCACCGGCCGTCGAGCCGGCACCGGGCGCTGCACCGCCACCGGTGGCCGAGCCGCCACCGGCCGTCGAGCCGGCACCGGGCGCCGAGCCGGCACCGGGCGCTGAGCTTGCCGAAGCGCCGTGCCAGCCCCGCACATCGAGCTTCATCACCACGGCGTCGACGTCGTCGGGCTGGTAGTACCGGGGCTTGCGGCCGATCTCGGCGAAGCCCTCCGAGGTGTAGAGCGCCTGCGCGACGGGGTTGTCGGCGCGCACCTCGAGGAAGACGTGGCCGACCCCGCGGCGCGCGGCCTCGTCGAGCAGCGCCCGCAGCAGCGAACGGCCGCGACCGCGACCCCGCGACACGTCGGCGATGGCGATGGTCTGGATGTCGGCATCCTTCGCTCCGGCGACCGCCCGGAGTCCCGCGTAGCCGACGAGCCGGCCGGCCTCGTCGTCCACGACGTACCAGCCGTGCGGGGAGGCGAGCTCTTCGCGCATCATCGCCTCCGACCAGGCGTCGGTGGGGAACGATGCGCGTTCGAGCGCCATGATCGCGGCGAGGTCGTCGCCGGTCGCCCTGCGGAGGCTCATGCGTCGTCCCGCTGTCGCTGGGACGCGGCCCGGTCGCCTGACCGTTCGGCGGATGCGGCGACGTTTACCCGCTTCGGTGCGTGCGGCAGCGTGACGTCGGGCGCCCGCAGGTACAGCGCGTCGACCGAGCCGATGCTCCGCCCGGCGGCGAGAGAGCGTGCCGCGGCGAGCGCGAGCATCGCGGCGGGGATGCGGTCGGCGTCGCGGCGTGCGGCCCCGGCCTGGGC
>NZ_JBJDRL010000133.1:0-2085 GCF_044987475.1 Microbacterium sp. ZW CA_36 | reverse complement strand
CGACGGCGAGCACGACGCTGATGGCCATGCAGCGTTCGCCGGCGGCACCGTAGCCCGCATTGACGGCCTGGTCGGCCACGAGGTCGAGGTCGGCATCCGGAAGCACCAGCATGTGGTTCTTGGCGCCGCCGAGCGCCTGCACGCGCTTGCCGTGCTTCGACGCCGTCTCGTAGATGTACTGCGCGATCGGGGTGGACCCGACGAACGAGATGGAGGCCACGTCGGGGCTCTCGAGAAGACCGTCGACAGCGAGCTTGTCGCCCTGCAGCACCGTGAACACGCCGTCCGGCAGCCCGGCTTCACGCCACAGCGCCGCGAGCCACAGCGCCGCCGACGGATCCTTCTCGGACGGCTTGAGCACGACGGCGTTGCCGGCCGCGATGGCGATCGGGAAGAACCACATCGGCACCATCGCCGGGAAGTTGAACGGGCTGATGATGCCGACGACCCCGAGCGGCTGCTTCAGCGAGTAGACGTCGATGCCGCTCGAGGCGTTCTCACTGAACGCGCCCTTGAGGAAGTGCGGGAAACCGGTCGCCAGCTCCACGACCTCCTGGCCACGCAGGATCTCGCCCATGGCGTCGGAGACGACCTTGCCGTGCTCGGCCGTGATGATCTCGGCCAGCTCCCGCTTGCGGGCGTTCAGCAGCTCGCGGAAGCTGAACAGCACCGACTGCCGTCGGGCGATGGAGAACTGCGACCACACCTCGTATCCGCGCAGGGCCGACGCGATCGCCGCGTCGATCTCGGCCTCGTCCGCCAGCGCGACCTGTGCCGACACGGCGCCGGTCGCCGGGTTGTAGACGGGGGCCGTGCGGCCGGACGTCGACGCCCGCTCGCCGCCATCGATCCAGTGCGGGATCACCCGCACATCGGCCTCCGTGGTCGCAGGTGCGACAGCGCTCTCGGCAATGCTCATGGGTGATCCCTTTCGGCGTCGGACAGATCGTGTGGCGATCCCTTAGGCTTGACGCGTCCCAGCCTGTCAGAGAAGAAGAGGCGTTCACGGTGCCCGACCGTCGCGAAGATCGGACGATCCACACGGATCGTCCGGCAGATCGATCCGCAGATGAGACCCTCCCGACCGTGCGCGAGGTGATCGCGCTGGACGCGGTCGCCCACGGTGTTCCCGAGGTGCTCGTCGCAGGCGACGCCCTCGACGCGCGGGTGCGCTGGCTGCACGTCTCGGACAGTGCGGGTGTCGCCCGCCTGCTCGATGGCGGCGAGCTGCTGCTGTCGACCGGCTCCTCGTGGCCCGCAGAGCCCGCGGACCTGCGGAGGTTCATCGACGAGCTCGCCGACGCCGGGCTCTCGGGCCTCGTGCTCGAGCTCGGCACCCACTACCGCTACGTGCCCGCCGTGGTCGTCGAGGCGGCGGCGGCGCGCGACCTCGCGCTGATCGTGCTGCACCGCGAGGTGAAGTTCGTCACGGTCACCGAAGCCGTGCACAGCCGCATCATCACGGGGCAGACCGACGCGCTGCGCGCCCGCGACGAGGTGCGCGAGCGCTTCACGGCGCTCGTGCTGCGCGGCTCGCCCGCAGACTTCATCGTGCATCAGCTGGCGCAGACGCTGGGTGCGCCCATCGTGCTCGAGAACCTCGGCTACGAGGTCGTGGCGGCCGAGGTGCCCCTGGCGATGGAGGAGGAGCTCTTCACCGAGTGGGAGCTGCGCTCCCGATCCGCCCACCGGCGCTCCGAGCAGCGTCGTCAGCGCGGCGCTGTCGCGGGCGCGGACGACTGGCTCATCATTCCCGTCGAGGCGCGCGGCATCCGCTGGGGCAACCTCATCGCCCTTCCGGGTCCGGAGCATGCGGCTGGGCGGATGGCGGTGCTCGAGCAGGGAGCCATCGCCCTCGCGGTCGGCCGTCTCGCCGACGGCGACGCCGACGAATGGGTTCGCATCGGGCGCCGGCGCCTGGTCGACGGACTGCTCGCCGGCCGCTTCGCGGGCGTCGGCGGCGCGGCCGCGCGCCTCGAAGCGGCCGGGCTGCCCTTGCGCGGCGCGAAGCTGTACGGCCTGGTCGTGTCGGGCGCACCCGTCGCGGTGGAGCGAGCGGATGCCGCGGCCCGCGCGCTGCGGGGC
>NZ_JBJDRL010000132.1:0-2132 GCF_044987475.1 Microbacterium sp. ZW CA_36 | reverse complement strand
CCGCCGGACTGCTCGCGGTGGATGCCGAGCGAGGGGTGCTGCTGCAGCACCGGGTCTCGTGGAGCCACTTCGGCGACACCTGGGCGCTGCCGGGAGGAGCGCGCCACGAGGGCGAGTCGGCGTGCGATGGAGCCCTCCGCGAGGCCGCAGAGGAGGCGGGCGTCCCCGACGCCGCCGTGCAGCCGCGCCTGCTGAGCGTTCTCGATCTCGGTTACTGGAGCTACACCACTGTCGTCGGCGACGTCGTCCGGCCCTTCGAGCCGGTCATCAGCGACCCCGAGAGCCACGAGCTGGCGTGGGTGCCGGTGGGCGAGGTCATCGGCTATCCGCTCCACCCCGGCTTCGCCGCGTCGTGGGAGGGGCTGCGCGGTCTGCTCGATGTGCGGCCCGCCGTGATCGTGGACGTCGCCAACGTCATGGGCTCGGTGCCCGACGGCTGGTGGAACGACCGCGCGGGCGCCGCCGCCCGCCTGATCTCGCGGATCGCGGGTCTCGCCGGGCGTGGGGTGCCGGCATCCGCTCTCGACCTGCCCGAGCACACCTGGTACCCCGAATGGACCGCCGTCGTCGAGGGGCAGGCGCGGTCCGTGGCAGACGCCGACGGCGTCGAGGTGGTGCGGGCCGCGGCGTCCGGTGACGACGCGATCGTCGTGGCCGCCGAGCAGGCGGTGGCGCGCGGACGTGTCGTGACGGTCGTCACGAGCGACCGCGGCCTGGCCGGGAGGGCGACGGATGCCGGAGCCGCCGTCCGCGGTGCCCGCTGGCTGCTCGATCTGATCGACGCCTGATACAGACCTGTCGGAATCGCCGCCCGCGCGGGACGGAAGGTCTGCGGCGCGGCCCGCGCCTTGCGGGCCGCGTCTCGGCGGCGGTACGTTTCGCGCAGGATCCGACGGCCGCCGGCGCCGACCCGAGGCCGGGACGCGACCGACGGGGGGAGCGCCATGATCATCTCCAGCGACCTGGACGCCGGCCGAATGGCGGCGGCGGACCGGCGCTGGGCGGACGCCCTCGAGCTGCTCGCACGTGTCGATGCGCGCGTCGGGCTCGGGGCATCCGATCTCGAGATGCTCGCGACGGCGGCGCTGCTCCGCGGTGAGCCGCGTGTATCCGTCGACGCGCTGTCGCGGGCCTACTCGGCGCACCTCGGCGCGCAGGACACCGCAGGCGCTGCGCGCTCGGCGGGGTGGCTGGCGCTGAACCTCATCGAGCAGGGCGACTTCACCAACAGCGTGATGTGGGCCGCGCGCGCGATGCGGATCGCGGGGGCGATGGCCGAGCCCGGCGCGCTGGCGGGCTTCGTCCGGCTGGCGCCGGCCGTCGGGCAGCTGGGCAGCGGGAACGCCGCCGAGGCGGTCCACTCCTTCGAGGAGATCCTCGATGTCGCCGAGCGCGCGGGCGATCGGGAGCTCGCGGCGTTCACGAGACTCGGCCTCGGCAAGTCGCTGATCGAGGCGGGGTCGCCGGCCGAGGGCTTCGCATGCCTGGACCTGGCGATGGCCGCCGTCGCAGCCGGCGATGTCCCGCCGCTGCCGAGCGGCGTGATCGCCTGTGCCTCGGTCCCGGACGCCCTGCTGGCCTTCGACCTCGAGCGCGCGGACGCGTGGACCGCCGTACTGGCTCAGTGGTGCGGCGAGCAGCCGCAGCTGATCGCCTTCAGCGGGCAGTGTCATGCGCTCGAGGCGGCGCTCCTCCTCGTGCGGGGCGCGTGGGCCGAGGCTTCGACGGCCGTCGATCTCGCGCTGTCGCGCTTCCGAGCGGGCGACTACCGGGCGATCTGGGGTGCTCCCTACCAGCTGGGGGAGCTCGCCCGGCTGCGCGGAGCGTTCCACTCCGCCGAGGAGTCGTACCGCCGCGCGGCGGACTCCGGATGGGAGGCGCAGCCCGGCCTCTCGCTTCTCCACCTCGCGCTCGGACGCACGGCGCGGGCGCAGGAGGAGATCCGCCGGAGCGCGGCCGGCGCCGACCCGGTCACCCGACGGTTCCTCCTGCCCGCGCTCATCGAGATCGAGGTGGCGGCGGGCGATCCCGCATCCGCGCGTCGCGCGCTGGAGGAGCTTCGCGGACCGATACCCGACACGGCCACCCCGATGCTCGACGCCACCGTCGTCACGGCGGACGCGAGGGTGCTG
>NZ_JBJDRL010000131.1:0-2289 GCF_044987475.1 Microbacterium sp. ZW CA_36 | reverse complement strand
GAAGGGCGCGGACCCGGACGACGTCCTCGCGCTGGACGCGGGGCTCGCGCGCCTGGCGGCGCTGGTGGACGCGGATCCGGATGCCGCGGGCGCCGGTGCAGCGGGCGGCACCGGTTTCGGCCTGCTGGCGTGGGGCGCCCGGCTCGTGCCCGGCTCGGCGGCGGTGGCAGACCTGGTGGGACTGGCCGATGCCGTGGCCCAGGCGTCGTTCGTCGTCACGGGCGAGGGCTCGTACGACGGTCAGTCGGCCGCCGGCAAGGTCCCGGCCCACGTGGCGGCGATCGCCACCTCGGCGGGCGTGCCGGTCGGACTGGTCGCGGGTCGGATCACGGCGGACGCCGATGTCTCGGACTTCGCCGCGACGGCGTCGCTTACGGAGCTCGCCGGCTCGGGTGCGGCGGCGATGGCAGACGCCGGGCGCTGGCTCGAGCAGGCGGGCGCGCAGCTCGCGCGGCGGTCGCCGAGCGCTGACGGCGCAGCCGATCCCCGGGTGTCGTGAAGGTTCGAGGCGTTTCGTCTGCGGGCGCCAGAGCGCCCTCCGCTCAACGACCGGAATCACGCGGTGGCCGAGCGAGCCGTCGGGCGGCCGGAGGTTGTGCATGCTCCGTTGTTTCCGGTCGTTGAGCGAGCGAGGAACGAGCGAGACGAAACGCGTGGGGGATCCGGTACTCCCGGATTCCGGTCGTTGGCCGCGCGCGCCAGATCGCGCCCGCCGTCTGTGCGTGCTCCGTTGTCTCCGGTCGTTGAGCGAGGGAGGAACGAGCGAGACGAAACGCGTGGGGATCCAGAGGCGCCGGGCGGCCGGAGGTTGGGCGTGCTCCGTTGTTTCCGGTCGTTGAGCGAGGGAGGACCGAGCGGGACGAAACGCGTGGGGATCCAGAGGCGCCGGCCCGCCGCTGGACGCCCTTCGACAGGCCCAGCGACCGGCCGGCTCAGCGACCGGCCGGCTCAGCGACCGGCCTGCTCAGCGGCCGGTGTGGAGTACGCCGTTGCGGCGGTGCGGCAGCGACGCGAGGCTGGCGTCGCGGAGCACCTCGGGCAGCAGGGCCTCGGGAGCGTCCTGGAACACCACGGGCCGCAGGAACCGGCGGATCGCCGTCGCGCCCACCGAGGTGTGCAGCGAGGTCGTCGCCGGCCACGGACCGCCGTGCTGCTGCGACCAGGTGACGGCCACGCCGGTCGGCCACCCGGCGAAGAGCACGCGTCCGGCCTTGCGGGTCAGCACCTCGAGCACGGCCGCGACGTCGTCCGACGGCTCGGAGTGCAGCGTCGCGGTCAGCGATCCCGGCACCGCTTCGAGGGCGGCGTGCAGCTCCTCGTCCGACGAGTAGCGCACGAGCAGCGTGACCGGGCCGAAGCACTCCTCCAGCAGCGTCTCGGGGCGCGCGGCGACGGCCGCGGCATCCGTCGACAGCACCACAGGCTGGGCCGAGCCGGGCTCCGCGGGCATGCCGTGCGCCACGACGACCACCGACGGGTCGGCTTCGAGGTGCTCGATGCCCGACGGGAAGGCGGCGGTGATGCGGTCGGTGAGGAGCGGTCCGCCGCTCGAGCCCTCCGCGAAGCCCGCGACGAGGTCCTCGAAGCCGGCACCCTCGGGTACGAAGACGACGCCGGGCTTGGTGCAGAACTGGCCCACGCCGAGCGTGAACGATCCGACGAGACCCTGGGCGAGCGCCTCGCCGCGCGCGGCGACCGCGGCGGGGGTGATCACGACCGGGTTGACCGAGCCCAGCTCGCCGTAGAACGGGATGGGGTCGGGGCGTCCGGCCGCGAGGTCGAAGAGGGCGCGTCCGCCGCCGAGCGAGCCGGTGAAGCCGGCGGCCTGGATGACGGGATGCTGCACGAGCGCGTTGCCGGCTTCGCGGCCCTCGACCAGCGCGAGGGATCCTTCGGGGGCGCCGGCGTCGACGAGCGCGGCGGCGACGATCGCGGCCGTGCGCTCCGACAGGCGAGGGTGGCCCGAGTGCGCCTTCACGATGACGGGGTTTCCTGCGGCGAGGGCCGAGGCGGTGTCGCCGCCCGCCACCGAGAACGCGAAGGGGAAGTTCGATGCCGAGAACACCGCGACCGGCCCCACCCCCACGAGCATGCGGCGCAGCTCGGGACGCGGCGGGGTGGCCGAGGCGTCGGCGTCGTCGACGGTGAGCTCGAGGTACGAGCCCTCCTCGACGACCGTCGCGAACAGGCGCAGCTGGCCAGTGGTGCGGCCGACCTCGCCGCGAAGGCGCGTCGCGCCGAGCCGCGTCTCCGCGTCGGCGATCTCGACGAGCTCGTCGAGATCGCCGA
>NZ_JBJDRL010000130.1:0-2678 GCF_044987475.1 Microbacterium sp. ZW CA_36 | reverse complement strand
GCGCAGCGGGGGCGGGGGGTCAGGCGTCGCCGCCGAGGGCGGCGAGGCGCGCCTCCTCGTCGGCGGTGATCGCCGATTCGATGATCGGCTCGAGCGCACCGTCCATCACCTGGTCGAGGTTGTACGCCTTGTAGCCGGTGCGGTGGTCGGCGATGCGATTCTCGGGGAAGTTGTACGTGCGGATGCGCTCGGACCGGTCCATGCCGCGGATCTGCGACCTGCGGGCGTCGGATGCCGCCGCCTCGAGCTCTTCCTGCTGCTTGGCGAGCAGGCGCGCACGCAGTACGCGCATGCCGGCCTCGCGGTTCTGCAGCTGCGACTTCTCGTTCTGCATCGACACGACGATCCCCGTCGGCACGTGGGTGATGCGCACCGCCGAGTCGGTCGTGTTGACCGACTGGCCGCCCGGACCCGACGATCGGAAGACGTCGATCTTGAGGTCGTTCTGGTCGATGTGGATCTCTTCGGGCTCGTCGACCTCGGGGAACACCAGCACGCCGGTCGTCGAGGTGTGGATGCGCCCCTGCGACTCGGTCGCCGGCACCCGCTGCACGCGATGCACGCCGCCCTCGTACTTGAGGTGCGCCCAGACGCCCTGCGCGGGGTCGGACGAGGACCCCTTGATCGCGACCTGGACGTCCTTGTACCCGCCCAGATCGGACTCGTTGCGCTCGAGGAGCTCGGTCTTCCAGCCCTTGGACGCCGCGTACTGCAGGTACATGCGCAGCAGATCGGCGGCGAACAGCGCCGACTCGGCACCGCCCTCGCCCTGCTTGATCTCCATGATCACGTCACGCGCGTCGTCCGGGTCCCGCGGGATCAGCAGCCGCCGCAGCCGCTCCTGGGCCTCGCCGAGGCGCGCCTCGAGCGCGGGCACCTCCTCGGCGAACGCCTCGTCCTCACGCGCGAGCTCGCGGGCGGCATCCAGATCATCGGATGCCGCCAGCCAGTCCTCGTTCGCCTTCACGATGCGCGACAGCTCGGCGTAGCGCCGGTTGACCCGCTTCGCGCGCGCCGCATCGGCGTGCACCGCGGGGTCGGAGAGCTCCTCCTGCACCGCGCGGTGCTCGTCGATCAGCGCCCGGACGGAATCGAACATCGCGGGCTCGACCATCGGGGATCAGCGGATGCTGTTGTCGTCCGCGTGGCTGCGTCCGCCGCTGTGGCCGGTGGTGGGAGCCGGGATCGACTTCTGCATCTGCACGAGGAACTCGACGTTCGACGACGTCTCCTTGAGCTTGCCGAGCACGACCTCGAGGGCCTGCTGCGGGTCGAGACCCGCCAGCGCGCGACGCAGCTTCCAGGTGATCTTGACCTCGTCGGGCGAGAGCAGCATCTCCTCGCGGCGGGTGCTCGACGCGTTGACGTCGACCGCCGGGAAGATGCGCTTGTCGGCGAGCTGGCGCGACAGGCGCAGCTCGCTGTTGCCGGTGCCCTTGAACTCCTCGAAGATGACGTCGTCCATCTTGGAGCCGGTCTCGACGAGCGCGGTCGCGAGGATCGTGAGCGATCCGCCGTTCTCGATGTTGCGCGCGGCGCCGAAGAAGCGCTTGGGCGGGTACAGCGCCGAGGCGTCGACGCCACCGGTGAGCACACGGCCCGAGGTGGGCGCCGAGATGTTGTACGCACGGCCCAGACGCGTGATCGAGTCGAGCAGCACGACGACGTCGCGACCGAGCTCCACCAGGCGCTTGGCGCGCTCGATGGCGAGCTCGGCGACCGTGGTGTGGTCCTCGGCGGGACGGTCGAAGGTCGAGGCGATGACCTCGCCCTTCACGGTGCGCTGCATGTCGGTGACCTCTTCGGGCCGCTCGTCGACCAGCACCACCATGAGGTGGACCTCGGGGTTGTTGATCGAGATCGCGTTGGCGATCTGCTGCAGCACGATCGTCTTGCCGGCCTTGGGCGGCGCGACGATGAGGCCGCGCTGACCCTTGCCGATGGGCGCGACGAGGTCGATGATGCGCTGGGTCAGCTTCTCGGGCCCGGTCTCGAGGCGCAGGCGCTCCTGCGGGTACAGCGGCGTCAGCTTGCCGAACTCGACACGCGTCGCGGCGTCGTCGACCGAGAGGCCGTTGACGGCGTCGACCTTGACCAGCGCGTTGTACTTCTGGCGGCTGGACTGCTCGCCCTCGCGCGGCTGCTTGATGGCGCCGACGACCGCGTCGCCCTTGCGGAGGTTGTACTTCTTGACCTGTCCGAGCGAGACGTAGACGTCGCTCGGGCCGGGCAGGTAGCCGGACGTGCGGACGAACGCGTAGTTGTCGAGCACGTCGAGGATGCCGGCGATCGGGATGAGGACGTCGTCCTCGCCGATCTCGGTGTCGAACTCGTCACCGCTGCTGGCCTGCGTGCCGCGGCGCTTGTTGCGCTGGCGGCCACGGCCGTTGCCCTGCGACTGCTGGTCGTCCTCGGGCGTCTCTGCCTTGGCGGGCTCGGCCGCGGCGGGCTGCGCCTTCTGGTTCTGATCGCCCTGGGTGTTCTGCGCCTGCGCGCCCTGACCGCCCTGGGCGTTCTGGTTCTGGGCGTTCTGGTTGCGGTTGCGGCTGCGGCTGCGGCTGCGGCTGCGCCCACGAGACGGCGCCTCGCCGCCCTCGCCCTCGGCGGCCTGCTCGCCGTCACCCGACTCGGCGGGCGCCTCGGCGTCCGCCTCGGTCGCCTCTGCGGCGTTCTCGCCG
>NZ_JBJDRL010000129.1:0-2806 GCF_044987475.1 Microbacterium sp. ZW CA_36 | reverse complement strand
GGCTGAGACTGCCGCGCAGCCCGCGTCGCACGTGCAGCCGGCCGCACCGGCTCAGCCCGCGCCGCCGGCCGGCTATCCCGCCGGTGCGCAGGCATACGCCCGCCCGCAGGGCTACGCGGGCCAGCCCGCGCCGTACCCCCACTCGTACGCCGGCCAGCAGCAGCCCGGGGCCCCCGCACCGGGTGCATCCTTCGGCGTCACCCCGGCGGACACCCAGCCGACTCTTCCGATCGGCGGCGCCACCGGCGCCGCACCGGCCTCGACGACGACCACCGCGCCGAAGAAGCAGACGGCGGCCGGCAAGGTCGTCGGACTCATCGTCGCCGCCGCGATCGTCGGCGGCGCGGCGGGCCTCGGCGGGGCCTACGCGGGCGTCAACTGGTTCACGCCGGCGAGCACCTCGCCCATCGCGGGCCCCACGACCGTCACCGTGAACGACACCGAGTCGGTCAACCAGACCACCGCGATCGCCGCGAAGGTGCTGCCCAGCGTCGTCACCATCGCCGCGACGGGCTCGTCCGGCGCGGGCACAGGCTCGGGCGTCGTCCTCACCGAGGACGGCTACGTCGTCACCAACACCCACGTCGTCACGCTCGACGGCGCCACGGGCGATGCGGCGATCCGTGTGACCACCTCCGACGGCCGCGTCTACGACGCCGAGGTCGTCGGCACCGACCCGACCTACGACCTGGCCGTCATCAAGCTCACCGACGCCGAGGGCCTCACGCCGATCGACTTCGCGGACTCGAGCAAGCTCAACGTGGGCGACACGACCGTCGCCGTCGGCGCCCCGCTGGGCCTGGCGAACTCCGTCACCGAGGGCATCATCAGCGCGCTCAACCGGTCGATCTCGATCGCGTCGTCGGCGGCGCCCGACGGCGGCGACACGGAGGACCAGGAGCCGCAGGAGGAGAACGGCCAGGAGGGCCCGTTCCGCTTCGACTTCGGCCAGGGCGACCAGGGGACGACGGCGACCGAGAGCATCTCGATCGCGGTGATCCAGACCGACGCGGCCATCAACCCCGGCAACTCGGGCGGCGCGCTCGTCGACTCGGACGGCAAGCTGATCGGCATCAACGTCGCCATCGCGACCGCGGGCGGATCGTCCTCGGACGGCTCGGGCTCGATCGGCGTGGGCTTCTCGATTCCCTCCGACATCGTCCAGCGCATCACCGACGAGATCATCGACAGCGGCGAGGCGACGCACGGCCTGCTCGGCGCGAACGTGAGGCCCGCGGCATCCGTCGAGGACGCGACGATCACCGGCGCCTACATCGCGGAGGTCACCGACGGCGGTGCGGCGGCCGACGCCGGCCTGCAGGCGGGCGACGTGGTCACCGGCTTCAACGGCGTGCCGATCACCGACGCGACCGACCTCACCGCGCAGGTGCGCGCGGTGGCAGCGGGAAGCACGGCAGAGGTCACGTTCGTCCGCGACGGCAAGACGCAGACGGTGGAAGTGACGCTGGGCTCGCTCCAGCAGTAGCTCTTCGCACAGGACGCCATCTCGCGAGTCAGCGAGCCCGGGCACGGGCTCGCAGGTAGGCTCGCGGGATGGCGTCCTTCTCTTTCGGCGCGGGGAATGCGCGAAAGCTCGCGACGATCCCGCTGTATGCCGCAGGACGCATCTTCACGCTCCTCGTGCCCCGCACACCCGATGAATGGGTGTTCGGGTGCGCCGTCGGCATCGGCGACGGCGCGCTCGCCCTGTGGGAGGTTGCGGCCGCCGACGATCGCCCCGCGGTGTGGCTGGTCGGCTCGAAGCGGGAGGCGACGGATGCCGCGGCCCGCGGCATCCGTGCCGTTCCGAAGCGTTCGCTGCAGGGGCTGTGGCGCACGGCGCGCGCTCGCGTGATCGTCGTCACCCACGGCTTCGGCGATGTGAACAGGTACGCCGTGTCGGGCGGGTTCGTGGTGCAGCTG
This sequence comes from Microbacterium sp. ZW CA_36, assembly GCF_044987475.1. Lineage (NCBI taxonomy): Bacteria > Bacillati > Actinomycetota > Actinomycetes > Micrococcales > Microbacteriaceae > Microbacterium > Microbacterium sp. ZW CA_36. Next base: position 883 of record NZ_JBJDRL010000129.1, on the reverse strand, counting down.
TGGCACGGCATCCCGCTCAAGCGCATCGGGCTCGATTCGCCCGAGACCCTGCGCGTGCCGGGTGCGATCGCGGCGACACCGGCCGCGGGCGTCGTCAGGACGCTGCTGCGGACGATGTACCGCCGCGCCGCGCGGCGCATCCGGATCCTCCCGGCGGCTTCGCATCTCGTGCGTGGCCGGCTCGAATCCGCGTTCGGGCTGCGTGACGCCGACGTGCCGGTCACCGGCGAGCCTCGCGTCGACGTGCTCTCGCGCGGCACCGCTGCTGTCCGCCGCGCCGAGGCTCGCGCGGCCATCGGCCGGGCAGTGCCGCGGGCGACGCCGGCGGCACGATTCGTCCTGTATGCGCCGACCTGGCGCGACGGGGCCCCGGATCCTGCGGTGCCGACCGCCCACGAGTGGACGAGCATCGTCGACGTGCTGACGCGGCACGACGCCACGCTGCTCGTACGCTCGCATCCGCTCGGCGCGGGCGAGTACCGTCCGCCGTTTCCGACCGATCGCGTCCTGCCGCTCGGCAGCGACCTGGTGACCGACGTCACGCCTCTGCTTCCCGGTCTCGATGCACTCGTGACGGACTACTCGTCCCTCGCGTTCGACGCCGCACTGGTGCCGCTGCCCACGCTCTTCCTCGCGCCCGACGTCGAGGAGTACGCGCGGCGTCGCGGGTTCTACGGCGCCTATGCCGATGTCGCGGGCGACGACTGCGCGGTGGAGTGGGGGCAGACCACGGCGCAGCTCGACGCCCTTCTCGGCGATGCCGCCGAGCACGGCCGGCGGGCCGATCGCGCCGCCGCACTCAGCGCACGCGTGCACGCGTTCCACGACGGGCGCAACGCCGAGAGGGTGTACCGTGCGATCCTGGCCGGAGCGGTCCCCGCAC
>NZ_JBJDRL010000128.1:0-2812 GCF_044987475.1 Microbacterium sp. ZW CA_36 | reverse complement strand
GTGCGGGGGGTTCGGATGCCGGAGGCGTCGCGGGCGGTGGCGCGGATGCAGGAGGCGTCGCTGGCGGTGGCGCGGATGCGGGCGGCACCGGCGTCTGCGGCGCGCCCGCCGGAGGCGTCGGCGCGGAAGGCATCGGCGCCTGAGGAGGGCGCCCCTCACCCAGGTCCAGGAAGGTGCGCTCGAGCGCGCCCTGCGCCGCGGCGAACTCGACGACGTCGAGCCCGGCCGAGATGAGGCCGCGCAGGGCCGCAGCCGCGGCATCCTCCGATTCGAACGACATCACGATGTCGCGGCGGTCGACGCCGAGACTCTCCACGGGAACACGCAGCGCACCGGCCACGCGGTCGAGGCTCTCGGCGGACGGCTCGGCTCCGGCAAGCCGCACGCGCCACGGGCGTGCGCGGCGCGACGCCGCTTCGACGCGCGCCGGATCGACGGTGACTCCCGCCATCAGGAAGACGGCGTCGTCGACGACCTCTTCGAGCTCCGAGAGGATGTGGCTCGACACGAGCACCGTGCGCCCCTCGGCCGCGAACCGCCGCAGCAGCAGCCGCAGCTCGATGCGCGCCTGGGGGTCGAGTCCCGACGCCGGCTCGTCGAGCAGCAGCACGCGCGGGTCGTGCACGAGTGCGCGCGCGAGTCCCAGGCGCTGCTTCTGTCCGCGCGAGAGGACGCGCGCCGGGGCGTCCGCGAGGTCGACGAGGCCGACCTCGTGCAGGAGAGCATCGGCGCGGGCGGATGCCACGGCCGTCGGCATCCCGTACAGCCGCGCCGTCACGGTGAGCGTCTCGCGCGAGGTGAGCGAGTTCCACGCACCGAGCGCGTCGGGCATCCAGCCGAGCACGGCACGCGCCGCCTGCGGATCGGCGACCGGATCGATGCCGTCGATGCGGATGGAGCCCGTGTCGGGAGCGAGGAGCGACGCGAGCATGAGCAGCAGCGTGGTCTTGCCCGAGCCGTTCGGCCCGACGAGCCCCGTGACCCGGCCGGCGTGCGCCCGCAGCGTCACGTTGCGCACGGCCTGCACCTGTCCGAAGGAGCGCTGAACACCGTGGACGACGATGCCGGGGGTGGTCACGCGCTCACTCTATCCACCAGGCGCGCCGTTCTCGTCGTCGCCACGGGGCTCAGGGGTCGCGACACGCGGCAACGTCGCGACCGAGGCCACATGTCGTGACACCCGAAGCAGGGGCTCCGGGCCCAGGGGCCGCGACACGCGGCAACGTCGCGACCGAGGCCACATGTCGTGACACCCGAAGCGAGGGCTCCGGGCCCAGGGGCCGCGACACGCGGCAACGTCGCGACCGAGGCCACATGTCGTGACACCCGAAGCGAGGGCTCCGGGCCCAGGGGCCGCGACACGCGGCAACGTCGCGACCGAGGCCACATGTCGTGACACCCGAAGCGAGAGCTCCGGGCCCAGGGGCCGCGACACGCGGCAACGTCGCGACCGAGGCCACATGTCGTGACACCCGAAGCGAGAGCTCCGGGCTCAGGGGTCGCGACACGCGGCAACGTCGCGACCGAGGCCACATGTCGTGACACCCGAAGCGAGAGCTCCGGGCTCAGGGGTCGCGACACGCGGCAACGTCGCGACCGAGGCCACATGTCGTGACACCCGAAGCAGGGTCTGCGGCGCTCAGGGGTCGCGACATGCCGCTTCCCCGCCGACGAGGCCACATGTCGTGACACCCGAAGCGAGGGCTGCGGGGCGGGCGTCAGTCGCGGAAGAACGCGACCCCCAGATCGGGGTGGTCGACGAACACGCCATCGACCCCGCTGTCGCGGATGACGCTCCACTCGGCCTCCCAGTCGCCGAACGCCGACGGACCTCCGCGCGTGCGGAACTGGCCGATCAGGAAGCGGTTCTCGGGTCGGCACGTCCATGTGAAGACGCGCAGGCCGCGGGCGTGGGCGTCGGCCACGACGGGCGACGGCCCGCTGGTGCGCCCGAGCTTGTCGGGGGCGAGGATCATCCGCTTGTCGACGCTGATCCCGTCGACCTTTCCGACGAGGGAGTCGAGCCCCGCGGGCGCGGCGGTCTGCCGGTAGGTCAGCGCCGCTTTGCCGTGCGCGGCGAACTGGTCGAACGGCCGGCCGGAGGCCTCGAGCAGGTAGACGTACGCCGCACGGATGCCTCGTTCCCTCAGCGCGTGCAGCACGGTCGACTCGAAGGCCTCGATGGTGAGAGGCAGCTCGCCGCCGGCCCAGCCGGCCTCGCGCAGCTCGGCGTCGACGAGCGCTGCGATGTCCCACCCGCCTGCGGCGCCGAGGCACGTCGCGAAGTAGGTCGCGTGCTTGATCTCGAGGACGACGCCGATCTCGCGGCCGTATTCCAGCGACGCGGCGCGCACGGCGTCCAGCACATCGCGCAGCCGCAGCACCGGCTGCTCGTCGTCGAAGCTCGCGCTCGAGGGCCGCAGCTGCGGAATCCGCTCGCGGCAGCGGAGCGTAGCGAGCTCGTCCCACGTGAAGTCCTCGGTGAACCAGCCGGTGTGCTCGACGCCGTCCACCGTCTTGGTGGTGCGGCGATCCGCGAACTCCGGCCGGTCGGCGACGTCCGTCGTGCCCGAGATCTCGTTCTCGTGACGTACGACGAGCACGCCGTCGCTCGAGACCACGACGTCGGGCTCGACGGCGTCGACGCCCATCGCGAACGCGAGGGCGTACGACGACCGGGAGTGCTCGGGGCGATACCCGGGCGCACCCCGGTGGCCGATGACGAGCGGTCTGCGGCGGGGCGGGCGATCACTACGCTGAGACGGTGCCCCGCCGCAGACCGCTCGTCATCGGCCACCGGGGTGCGCCCGGG
>NZ_JBJDRL010000127.1:0-2819 GCF_044987475.1 Microbacterium sp. ZW CA_36 | reverse complement strand
TCCCCGACGTGGACCCCGGCGCCCGAGACGTCCGGGCCGACCGCCGGGATCGCGCACCACGGGGCGAGCTCCGTCTCGCCCGCGTCGAGGCGGGTGACGGCGGTGGTGGGGCGCACCTCGCGGGAGACATAGCCGAGACCGCGGTCCTCGGTCAGCACCTCGGGCGCGCCCGCGTCCCAGCTCTCGACGACGAGGCGCCACCGGTCGGCGCGGGTGACCTCGGTCACGGCTGGAGCGTCCGCGTCCGCGGCATCCGTCGTCGTGTCGAGGACCACGATCGCGACTTCGCCGGGCGCGAGCGTGAGCTCGACGAGGGTGCGCCCGTCGTCGCTGCGCACGCCGCGGTGCGGGCGGAGCTCGCCCGTCCAGACGTCGAGTCGGTGCGCGACGCCGGCACCCTCCAGGGCGACCCGGACCGTCGTCGGCTCGGTCGTCTCGTAGAGGAAGTGGTACGCGTAGAGCACGGTGAGACCGTCGTCCTGGCGCAGGTGCGTGAGCACGTGCTGGTCGTTCCCCGCGAAGCGCGCCCGCCCGCCGGCGCCGAGCTCGTCGAGCGCGGCGACGACGCCGGACGGCGCGGTGACGCGGACCCCCGGCATCCGTCGCAGTCCCGTCATGATCGCCGCAAGCTCGTCGTCGCGGCCATCGAGACCGGGAGTCGCGGATGCCGCGACCTCGTGCGTGCGGAAGCGTCCGGCCATGAGCGATTCGAGCTCGCGCGCGCCGTCGACGATCACGAGGCGGAGGCCGCGCTCGGCCCAAGAGAGCAGGTGCGCGGCCACGTCGGCGTCGAGGGTGCTCTGGTACACGACGAGCGCACGGTACCCGGGCCCGTCGGGCTGCACCTCGTCGCCGTCGAAAGCGACGTCGTCGCGGAGCAGGAGGGAGCCGTCGAAGAACTCGTAGGTGATGCCGGCGTCCTGCATGCCGAGGTCCTGCCACCGGTGGTTCTCGCGGTCGCGCATCCACATCGTGCCGTAGGCGACCTCGTCGGGGATGCGCTCGCCGTTCGGGCCGATGAGTGCCATGCCGATGAGGTTGTCGGTGAAGTGGTCGGTGCGCAGGATGCCGACATCGATGCGCGGCCGCCCGCGCCGGAGCGCGTACTGCAGGCGCCCGATCGCGGCGGTCCAGAGCGGATAGAACTCCGAGCCCGGCTGGCGGGTGTCGAACCGCTCGGAGAACATCGGCCACATGCCCTCATGGCCGGGCCACTCGGTGACCCCCTCGGCGCCGGCCGGGCTCGCCCAGCCGTGCAGCACCGTCTTCGTGATTCCGGCGGCCAGCTGCGTGGCGATGATCTGGTCGTAGAAGCGGTGGTCGAGCATGTGGTTGCGCGTGGTGGCGCCGGTCTCGGACGAGTACTGCTTGCCGAAGAGGTGTGCGGGGCCGGCCATCAGCCGGTACGCATCGATCTGCGCGCCGAACTCGAGCGATTCGGTCTCGATGCCGTCGACTTCGGGCCCCGGTCGCGTCAGCTCGAACGGCAGGCCGTAGCTGATCTCTGCGCGCAGCGTCATGCCGACCTCGTGCAGGAACGCGGCGAACGGACGCAGCATGTTCTCGATGTACAGGTCGGTGAGCGTGCGGACGTAGTCGAACCGCACCTTCTCGACCGTGGTCCGATCCGCGTCACCGGTGGGCTGGTGGTGGTACACCGTCGAGACCGCCATGAACGGGGCGTCGCGCGTGAGGAACGGCAGCCACGGCACGATGTCGTAGCCGCGGCGCGTGCGGAACTCCTCGGCCAGCGTGAAGCCCCAGAACATGCCGCCGGCGCCGTAGGTCGACAGCTCGAGCGAGTCCATGTACATCTGCGCACGCGGGTTGCGGGCGACCTCGGCGCGCAGCGCCGGCGTCAGGACGACGTCGTCCCAGTAGGCGATGACGGCGTCCACGCCGTCGCGGTCGAGGTAGTTCACGGTGTAATTGACGCTGGCCGAGGGCGACGCCGTCTGCCCGGTGCCGTGCATCCAGTACGCGAACAGCCGCCATTCGCCCTCGTCCGGTGCGGTCCAGTCGAGCGCCTCGCCCTCGACACGCGCGGTGAGATCGACGACGGATGCCGCATCCAGCAGCCCGTCGCCGGCGACGCGCGCGGCCACGACGGCGGCGAGGTGCTGCCGCGAGATGGTGCCGCGATGACCCGGCAGCGTCGTCTCGGCGATCGGGGCCGCGAGGTCGATGCGCGCAAGTGCGCCGGTGCGCGACTCACCGGCCGCGAGCGTCTCGTGCACGACATCGAGCTCCTGCGCAGCGGCGCGCTGGTCGGGGTCGATCGTCGGGAGGTTCGCGTTGGACCAGTTCGTGCCCGACGTGAAGCTCACCGACATGCCGCGGCGCGTCGTCTCCTCGACCACGATCTGCGAGTCGTGCACCCACTCCTCCGAGCCCCAGCCATAGCGCGCGTGGTCGATCGCGCCCTCGTCCATCGCGAGGAACTCCATGCCGCCGAAGCCGAGTCGGTGCGCGTCCTCGATCTCTCGTCGCAGCGTCGCATCGCTGTGGAGCCCTTCCGCGAGCCACCAGCGCAGCTCGGGGCGGAAGTCGATGGCGGGTTCGGCGATCTCGCGCCGGAAGTCGTCGAGCGTCATCGCGCGATCCATCCTGCTAGGAAACTGTCTCGGCGACAGTATGTACTGTCGCCATGACGTAACACAAGGCTGGGATCGCCCTTCCGCGCCGCTCACATCGGCGAGACCCCACTGGAAGGCCGAGACCGTGGGAAATCCCCACGGTCTCGGCGACCAGTTGAGGTCTCGCGGTCGGACCGGGGCGAGGCCCCCGCGCCTCGCCCCGGTCCGACCGCGAGACCTCAA
>NZ_JBJDRL010000126.1:0-2822 GCF_044987475.1 Microbacterium sp. ZW CA_36 | reverse complement strand
GTCGAGGCGCCCGCGCAGGCGCGCGATGGCGTCGACCGTGCGGGTGGGGCGGCGCGCGGCATCCGATTCGATGTCGTTCAGCTCCTGCGCGATCGCGTGCAGCTCGGCCCCGAGTCGCTCGGCGTCGGGCGCGGCGAGGTGCTCGCGGGTGACGGAGGCCTGGCGCAGCGCCGTGCGAGCAGCCGCGATCTCGTCGGGAACGGCCTGCGCCGCCTGCAGGACCAGGCGGTGCGTCTCTTCGAGGTTGCGCGCGTCGGCCTCGGCCTGGCGCAGTGCGCGTTCGGCGGCGGCGAGATCGGGCAGCGCGCTGAGCGAGGGGTCCTCGGCACGCGCGGCGGCGGCGTCCAGGTGTCGCTGCGCGATCGCGACCTGCGACAGGGCCGCGTGCGCGGACTGCGAGGCCTCGCGCCACTCGTCCTCGGCGAAGCGCGACGACAGCTCCGCGACGAGTGCCGCCGGATCGCCCATCGAGGCGTGCAGCCCCGCGAGACGGCGGCGTGCGGCATCGATCTGACCGGCGGCCGACACGTTCGCGGTGACCCACGCGCCATGCTCGCGGCGGGCGGCCGCCACGATGGCGAGGGCTTCGCCGGCCTGTCGGCCGATGCGCGCCGAGACGCGGCGAACCTCGTCCGGCGAGGCGGAGCCGTCGCTGATCGCGCGGTACTCCTCGAACGCGTCGTCGCGGGCGTGCTGCGCGGTGAGGCGCGCTCGCCGGAGCGACGCCGGCGCCTCGCCGCCGTAGAGCGCCCCCGACAGCCCGACCTCGAGCTCGAGCTCGCCCACCTCGTCGTCGAGCTGGACGAGCGTCGCACCGGCCTTCGCCCGGGCGTGCTCCGCCGCGGCGCGGGCACGGGGCGAGCGACGCGCCTGCCGCACTCCCCACACGATCACGGCGACGGCGATCGCCGTCACGCCGAACACGACCAGGGCCGGCAACAGCCATCCCAGGATCGAGGCGGCGGACTCAGGCATCCGCGACCCCGATGGGTTCACTCGCACCTGCGGCACGCCCGTCGGTCCCGGCGCTCACCGCGCCTGCGGGCTGGTCTGCCGGTTCGGCGTCGGCACCCGTCGGCTCACCCACCAGCAGCAGCGCGCGGAGCTGGTCGACGTCGTCGACGACCGCCTGGGCGCCCTCCGCCTCGTGAGGCCAGCTGAAGCCCCAGCGCACGAAGATCACCGGCACATCCTGGGCGGCACCGCCTTCGACGTCGTGATGGCGGTCGCCGACGAGCACCGGGCGGCTCGTGTCGACGCCGGCGGCACCGAGCCGGCGCAGCGCCTCGGCGACGATGTCGGATTTCGCGCTCAGGGTCCGCTCGTCCGCCGTGGCGCCGACGATGGCGGTCAGCGAGGTCGACAGATCGAAGTGGTCCATCAGGGCGGCGACCTGCACCTCGGGCTTCGAGCTCGCCGTGGCCTGTGGGATGCCGGCGGCGGCGACATCCGTGATCAGCTCTCCCATGCCGGGGAACAGCTTGGCGCCTGTCGCATAGCCGTCGAGCTTGTTGAGGCCGCGGTAGAAGGTGACGGCCTCGGACGCCTGCTCCGGCGTCATGCCGACGTTCACCTGGAACGATTCGTACATCGGCGGACCGATCCAGTGCACGAGCTCCGCGCGGGTCGGCGGACGCTTGCCGAAGTGCTCGAGGGCGATCGTGAGGCGGCGGAGGATGCCGTCGGATGCGTCGACGATCGTTCCGTCAACGTCCCACAGCACACAGGTCCACGGCGATCGGCTCGGCATGGGACCAAGCCTAAGCGGAGGCGGCCCGACGCTCCGAAGCAGACCCCTGGCGGTGACGTCTCAGCGATCGCGCCGGTGGACCCGCGCGAGGCGCGCCATCATCCGTCGGAGCTCCTCGATCTCGGCCGGCGACCAGTCGGAGAGCAGTGCCTGCATGTTCGTCTCGGCGGTCGTCATGATCCGCTCGCCGATGCGGCGCCCCTCGTCGGTCAGGGCGACCAGCACGCCGCGGTCGTCGTCGGGCGCGGCGACGCGCACCGTGAGGCCGGCCTGCACGAGCCGCCCGACGATCTTGCTCATGTTGGTCGGCGTCATGCCGAGCGCGAGCGACAGGTCGACCGGTCTCATCGCGCCGTTGTACGAGAGCTGGTTCACGACCAGGAACATGCCCATGTCGTCGATCGGGAACGCGACCCTCGCCATGACGTCGCGCCGGACGCCGGTGCTGTCCGCCCAGTGCACGATCGATGCGAGCGACAGGCGCAGGTCGAGCGGGTCGGCGCCGATGACGGGACTCAGGTCGGCGGAGGCGTCGGGGTCGACGTCACCTCGGGCCATCGTTGCTCGTTCCTCTCGGTGCCGTGCCGGCGTGATCGCCGCGGGCGGTGTCAGTCCTCTCGCAGCAGCCGCACCGGCCCGACGAGTCCGTAGTCGCGCACGATCGCGTGCTGCGTGCGCTCTTCCCCGGTGAGCTGCGCCCCGATGTCGGGGACGCGCTCATAGTATCCGCGGGCGCGGAGCCGGTTGTTGAGCGAGCTCGACACCCGCACGGTGATGACGTTGTCGCCCGGGCGGATGCCGCCGCTCACGTCGACGACCGGGTGCGCGGTGTCGAACCCGCGTGCCGGCCCGTCGCCCACGCGCACCGAGCCCAGCCCGCCGCACGTCGAGCCCAGGTCGAGCACGTAGCGGGCGCCGGGGTCCACGTCGGGGACCCGGATCGTCGCGGTGTACTCGCCGACGCCCGAGACGTCCGGGCCGACCGCCGGGATCGCGCACCACGGGGCGAGCTCCGTCTCGCCCGCGTCGAGGCGGGTGACGGCGGTGGTGGGGCGCACCTCGCGGGAGACAT
>NZ_JBJDRL010000125.1:0-3133 GCF_044987475.1 Microbacterium sp. ZW CA_36 | reverse complement strand
GCGCCGGCGGACGGGGTCACGGTGAAGATCGTGGGGGCGGCGAAGCCGGCCGATGCGAAGGCGGCGGTGGCGGCATCCGTCACGGCCTGCACCCGATCGCGGGCGACCAGGGCGATCGCGGCGCCGCCGAAGCCGCCGCCCGTCATGCGGGCGCCGATGGCGCCGGCGGACAGCGCCGCCTCCACCGCGGTGTCGAGCTCGGGCACCGAGATCTCGAAGTCGTCGCGCATCGAGGCGTGCGACGCGACGAGGAGGTCGCCGATCGCGGTCGGACCCTGCTCGCGGATGGTGCGCACGGTGTCGAGCACGCGCTGGTCCTCGGTGACGACGTGGCGCACTCGGCGGAAGGTCACATCGTCGACGATCTCGGCCAGGCGCGGCAGGTCGTCGAGGGTCACGTCGCGCAGGGCGGGAACCCCGAGCACCGCGGCTCCGCGCTCGCAGGCCGCCCGGCGCTCTCCGTAGCCGCCGGTCGCGTGCGAGTGCTTCACGCCGGTGTCGATGACGACGAGCTCGATTCCGGCATCCGCGAATCCGAGGTCGATGACCTGGGCGTCGAGCGAGCGGCAATCGAGGAAGATCGCCGCGTCGGCGCGGCCGAGGAGCGCCGCCATCTGGTCCATGATGCCGGTGGGGGCGCCGACGGCCTCGTTCTCGGCGCGGCGGCCGACCTTCGCCAGCGCGACGCGGTCGAGGCTGATTCCCCACGCGTCGGCGAGGGCGACCGCCGTCGCGCCCTCGATCGCCGCCGACGACGACAGCCCCGCGCCCACGGGCACGTCGGAGGCGAAGGCGAGGTCGACGCCGGGGACGGTCGACGGGTCGGTTCCGGATGCCGCGAGCAGCGCCCACGCGACCCCCAGCGGGTAGCGGGCCCACTCGGGGACGGCCTCGCGCCGCTCGGGGAAGAGGGCGCCGAGCTCGTCGAGCGGGACCTCGGCCGTCGTGTCGTCGAAGGTCGAGGCGACCCGCACGCGGAAGACCCCGTCGGAGCGAGGGGCGAGCGCGACATGCGTGCGGTGCTGGATGGCGAAGGGCAGCACGAAGCCGTCGTTGTAGTCGGTGTGCTCGCCGATGAGGTTCACGCGCCCCGGTGCCGACCAGGTGCCGACCGGCTCGGCGCCGAACCGTTCTGCGAAGAGCGCCCGGGCGGACGCGGCGGCGCGGGTGTCGGTGGCGGTCACAGGGTCTCCTCGGGGATGGATGCGACGGCCTCGCGCAGCTTCGCGGCGGCCGACTCGGGCGGGATGTCGCCGATCCAGGCGCCCATGGCGGCCTCGGATCCGGCGAGGAACTTGAGCTTGTCGGCCGCGCGGCGCGGCGACGTGAGCTGCAGGTGCAGGCGCGCGGCGTCGCGACCACGGTGCACCGGAGCCTGGTGCCAGGCCGCGATGTACGGCGTGGGCGAGCCGTAGAGGGCGTCCACGCCACGGAGCAGGCGCAGATAGAGCGGGGCGAGCTCGTCGCGCTCGGCATCCGTCGTGGCGGCGAAGTCGGCGACGTGGCGGTGCGGCAGCAGGTGGATCTCGATGGGCCAGCGCGCGGCGAACGGCACGAACGCCGTCCAGTGCTCGCCCTCGAGGATCACGCGCTCGCCGGCGCGCTCGAACGCGAGGATGCGCTCGAAGAGGTCGGGTCCTTCGCGGTCGATCGATGCGAGCAGGCTCGTCGTGCGCGGCGTGATGTACGGGTACGCGTAGATCTGCCCGTGCGGGTGGGGGAGGGTGACGCCGATCGCCTCGCCGCGGTTCTCGAACGGGAAGACCTGCTCGATGCCCGGGAGGGCCGACATCGCGGCCGTGCGGTCGGCCCACGCCTCGATGACCGTGCGGGCGCGGGTGCGGGAGAGGGAGCCGAACGAGCCGGAGTGCTCAGGACTGAAGCACACGACCTCGCAGCGGCCGACGCTCGTGCGCGTGCGGCCGAGGCCGGGAGTCACGAGGTCGTCGAGGTCGAGGGGCGCGTCTGCGCCGGCCGGGGCGTCGCCGCGGGCTTCCGCGAGCGCAGGACCGAACGACGGCGACTTGTTCTCGAACACGGCGACGTCGTACCGCGACGGGATCTCGGACGGGTTCGTCGGCGTCTGCGGTGCGAGCGGGTCGAGCTCGGCCGGCGGCAGGAATGCGCGGTTCTGGCGTGCCGCCGCGATCGAGACCCAGTCGCCGGTGAGCACGTCGCGACGCATGGTGGCGGTCTCGGGCCGGGGACCGAGCTCGCGTGCGTCGACGGCGCGTTCCGGGCCGAGCGTCGTGCCGGGGTCATCGTAGTAGATGAGGTCGCGGCCGTCGGCGAGCCGGGTCGGGCGCTTGACGACACCGGCGCCGAGCGCCTCGCCCGGGAGCTCGCGGGCAGACGTCGCAGGGTCGTCCAGAGGCGTGTTCACGTCAACACGGTAGCAAGTCAGCTATGTTAGCGTCAACATCGATCGGAGAACACGGATGCCGCAGCCCACGCTTCGCTCGGCATCCGAGCCGAAAAGGGGTGGCGCATGACGGCCAGGCGGGTATCGATGGCGGATGTCGCCCAGCGCGCCGGCGTCTCGGGGCAGACGGTGTCGCGTGTGGTCAATGCGAGCCCGCGGGTCGATCCCGAGACCCGCACGCGGGTCGAGTCGGCGATGTCGGAACTCGGCTACCGTCCGCATCGCGCGGCCCGGGCACTCCGCACCGGTCGCACCCAGACCATCGGCCTGGTCGTCTCGACCCTCGCCTCGGTCGGCAACTCCCGCATGCTGCAGGCGGTGGCGGATGCCGCGGCCGCCCGCGGCTATGCCCTCACCGTCGTGACGCTCGGCGCCGACGGCGACGTGTCGGCCGCCTTCGAGCGTCTGTCCGACCAGGGTGTCGACGGTGCGATCGTGCTGAACGAGGCGACCGAGCGCGTGCGTGAGGCCGACCTCCGCGCGGCGGGACTGACGCTGGTGGTCGTGGACTCGCCGCGCGACGACCGCTTCGGTGTCATCGAGACCGACCACTCGGGCGGCGCGCGACTGGCCGTGAGCCACCTCCTCGATCTCGGGCACGAGACGGTCCACCATCTGGCAGGACCGGCGGGCTCGTTCGCCGCCGCCGAGCGCGAGCGGGGCTGGCGCGAGGCGCTCGCCGCAGCCGGGGCACCGGTGCCCCGGCTGCGG
>NZ_JBJDRL010000124.1:0-3451 GCF_044987475.1 Microbacterium sp. ZW CA_36 | reverse complement strand
GACCTCCACCACGACCTGCGTCACACCTGAGCGGAGACGGATACCGCTGCCCGCGGCGTGCCGGACGGATGCCGCGGGCAGCGGTATCCGTCTCCGCTCAGGTGTGACGCAGGTCGTGGTGGAGGTCCTTCGCGGCCTGCACGACCAGCGGGCCCAGCCGGCGCTCATCGGCGCGCTCGAGGTGCACGACCAGGCCGACGGCGACGGGCGGCAGACCCTCGACGCGGGGCAGCGCGGCGGCGACGGAGACGTTGCCCAGCGTCATCTCCTCGCGCGTCGTGGCGTAGCCGAGCGCGCGCGTGCGGGCGATGTCGGCGCGGAGGTCGGCCTCGCCCGTGATGGAGTTCACCGTCTCGCGCTCGAGCGGCGCCCGGAAGTACTGCCGCAGCCAGCTCTCGTCGCGTGTGGCGAGCAGCGCCTTGCCGACGCCGGTGGTGTGCAGGGGTCCGCGGCCGCCCATGCGGCTGAGGGTCGGGATCGACTGGCGGCCGGTGAGACGCCCGACGTACAGCGCGCTCGTGGTCTCGGGAGTGGCTCCGTCGAGCACGGCGAGGTGGACGTTCTCCCCGGTCGCCTCGTAGAGGCGCACCATGTGCGGCAGCGCCGTCTCGCGCAGGCGCAGCGAGAGTGGCGAGAGTTCGCCGAGCTCCCACAGCCGCGGGCCGATGGCGTAGGTGTGCCCGGGGCCCCGCGTCAGCAGCCCCTGGGCGACGAGCGTCGCGAGCAGGCGGTGGAGGGTCGAGGTCGCAAGCCCCGTGCGGGCCGCGAGCGTCGTCGCGGTGACGGCCGGTTCGTCGTCGGTGAAGCATCCGAGCACGCGCAGGGTGCGCTCGAGCACGCCCTCGCCGTCCGCCATGCTTCCTCCCCGAGCGACGTTACCCGCCTGGACGCGGTGGTCGAGCGAGCTCGTGCCGAGTGGCCGCCACCCCACCACCGGTCGTTGAACGAGCGAGGAACGAGCGAGACGAAACGCGCCCACACCCCGCGCCCCCGTTCGGCCCGACGCGTTTCGTCTCGGTCGCCGGCGCTCCCACGCTCAACGACCGCGACATCCCGCCCGGTCGTTGAGCGAGCGAGGAACGAGCGAGACGAAACGCGCCTGCGCACCTCAATGGCAGAGTGGGCGCATGGCCAACTCGCCCTCCGGCGACTCGATGACGTCGCGCATCGTGCGCGTGCTCGAGACGTTCACAGCCGAGCGCTCGATGCAGTCGGCCACCGAGATCGGACGGCGCGCAGGGCTCCCGTCGTCTACGGCGCACCGGATCGTCGACGAGCTCGTCGACGCGGGGCTCCTCGAGCGCGACGAGGACCGCCGCGTCCACCTGGGCCTGCGCCTGTGGGAGCTCGCCCTCCGAGGTTCGACCGCGCTCCGTCTGCGCCAGGCCGCGCTGCCCTACATGGAGCAGGTGCAGGCCCGCATCCGCGAGCACACGCAGCTCGCGGTGCTCGAGCAGGACGAGGCCCTCTTCCTCGAGCGCCTCTCGCACCCCGACGCCGGCGCGAACATCACCCGCATCGCCGGGCGCCTGCCGCTGCACGCCTCCTCGTCCGGCCTCGTGCTGCTGGCGCACGCACCCGCGGCGCTGCGCGAGCGCGTGCTCGCGGGCACGCTGCGCGCCCTCGCGCCGGAGACGGTGACGGATGCCGCACGCCTGCGTCGCCTGCTCGCCGAGGTCCGCCGCACCGGGGTGGTGGTCGCGCCGGGCTCGATCGAGGCGGTCTCGACCGGCGTCGCCGTTCCCATCCGCGACGCCGGAGAGGTGGTCGCCGCGCTGTCGGTGGTGCTGCCGCGCGAGACGGAACCGGATGCCGCCGTCACGGCGCTGCGCGAAGCCGCAGCGGGAATCGAGGCCGCGCTCCGCGCCGACCGCCGCTGACCTCGAAGGACGCGCGAGAGGAACGGACGAAGCGGCCGGTCCCCTCAGGTGAGTCGAGGAAGCGCGCGTCCTCAGTTGAGGAAGCGCGAGCTGCGCCCTCAGCTGAAGAATCCAGCGGCGCGTCCTCAGTTGAGGAAACGAGCTGAGATGAGGGAGGAAAGGGCGACACGGCTCCTCATCTCGGCTCACGTCCTCATTTGAGGACGCCGGTGCTCGGTGACTCGCGACCGAGCCACGCTGCCCGCCGCGACGGGCGAGCGGCAGGCGGGGATGCCATCCCGATCAACGGGAATCCGATGCAACGCCGACGCAGCGGGGCCACACTGGGCCGAGGCATCCGCTTCCGAACGTCGAAGGAGACGCTCATGTCCACGATCCGCACCCGCGTCGCCATCGTCGGCGCCGGGCCTGCCGGCCTCCTGCTCTCGCACCTGCTGGGGATCGCGGGCATCGAGTCCGTCGTCATCGACCAGCGCTCACGCGACGAGATCGAGACGACGATCCGCGCAGGCATCCTCGAGCAGGGCACCGTCGAGGTGCTCGACTCCTCCGGCGCCTCGAGCCGCGTGCGCACCGTCGGCAACCGCCACGACGGCATCGAGCTGCGCTTCGCGGGGGCCGGTCACCGCATCGACTTCGCCGAGCTCGTCGGCCGCGGCGTGTGGCTGTACCCCCAGCACGAGGTGCTGAAAGACCTCATCGCCGTGCGCCTCGGCAAGGGCCAGGACCTCCGCTTCGGCGTGACCGCGGTGCGGGTCGAGGACGCGGCAACCGCTCGCCCACGCCTCATCGCCACCGACGCCGACGGATCGCCGCTCGAGATCGAGGCCGACTTCGTCGTCGGCGCCGACGGTTCCCGCAGCGTCGTGCGCGAGGCGGTCACCGGCTCGCACACCGGCGGCTACTTCCGCGAGTACCCGTTCGCATGGTTCGGCATCCTGTGCGAGGCGCCGCCGAGCGCCGACGAGCTGATCTACAGCAACTCGCCCAACGGCTTCGCGCTCATCAGCCAGCGCAGCGCCACCGTGCAGCGCATGTACTTCCAGTGCGACCCGGATGCCGATCCCGGCGCCCTCAGCGAGGCGCAGCTGTGGGACGAGCTGCAGTCGCGCGTACCCGGCACGACGCTGAAGGAGGGGCCGATCTTCCAGCGCGACGTGCTGCGGTTCCGGAGCTTCGTCGCCCACGAGCTGCTGAACAACCGCGTGGCACTCATCGGCGACGCCGCGCACACCGTGCCGCCCACCGGTGCGAAGGGCATGAACCTCGCGGTCGCCGACGTGCTGGTGCTCGAGCGGGCGCTGCGGGCGCTCCTGCTCGAGAACGACCACCGCCTCATCGAGGCATTCCCCGAGAAGGCGCTGCACCGCATCTGGAAGGCGCAGCACTTCTCGTGGTGGATGACGAACATGCTGCACGTCGCACCCGACGCGTCGGACTTCGACCGCCTGCGCCAGCTCGGCGAGCTGCGTTCCGTCGTCGAGTCCGAGGCGGGGCGCCGCTTCCTCGCCGAGGCCTACACCGGGTGGCCTCTCGAGGGACTCGCCTGACCCCGTCCCCTCCGGCCACTC
>NZ_JBJDRL010000123.1:0-3452 GCF_044987475.1 Microbacterium sp. ZW CA_36 | reverse complement strand
CGCCAGGCCCCCGCCCCCGGCGGGGGCGGGGGCCTGGCGCCTCAGGTGCAGTGCACGACCGTCGGTGTCTCCTGTTGACTTGCGCTGAACGTACGCCCGTTCCGGCGTGTCGCGTACATCTAGCGCATGTGAACGAGCGGGGGAGGCGCGCCGGGCGGGGCCGAGGCGCCCGCAGCGCGGCCGAGGCGCCCCCGGTGCCGTGCACGACCGTCGGCGTCTCCCGTTGACTTGCGCTGAACGTACGCCCGTTCCGGTGTATCGCGTACATCCAGCGCAAGTGAACAAGCGGGGGGAGGCGCGCCTCAGGTGCACGACCGTCGGTGTCTCCCGTTGACTTGCGCTGAACGTACGCCCCTTCGGGCGCGTCGCGTACATCCAGCGCAAGTGAACAAGCGGGGGAGGCGCCGGGGTGGCAGGGCACCCGGAGCGGCGGGGCGCCCGGCGCGGCGCGATAGTCTGTCGGATGCCGCGGGCGCGGCGCGGCAGGAGGTTCACGTGATCGTCGGAATCGGCGTCGACCTCGTCGACATCCCGCGTTTCGAGCGCACGATCGAGCGCACACCGCGGCTCGTCGAACGGCTCTTCTCCGACGCGGAACGCCGGCTCAAGCCGCACTCGCTCGCCGCGCGGTACGCCGCGAAGGAGGCGCTCATCAAGGCGCTCGGCGGCTCGGACGGCGTGCACTGGACCGAGATCGAGGTCGCCTCCGAGGCATCCGGTCGCCCGGTCTTCTCGCTGTGCGGATCGACGGCCGCCGTCGTCGCCGCGCGGGGGATCACCGCGCTGCACCTCTCGCTGTCGCACGATGCCGGCCTCGCGACGGCATACGTCATCGCCGAAGCGGCGCCCGAATCCTCGGCCACACCGAACCAGGGGAATCGCGCGGAACCGGGCGACGTCACCGGTCTCGACGAGGATCCCCTGTCTCGGCGCTCGCCGAGCGCCGCCCCGACCACGGAGGGGGCCGCATGAGCCGTCTGCCCGCCGGCACCCTGCGCGAGGCGACGATCGACGTCGGCGCCATCGAGGACAACGTGCGGCACCTGCGCCGGCTCACCGGCTCGGAGGTCATCGCCGTCGTCAAGGCCGACGGCTACGGGCACGGCGCAGTGCGCTCGGCGCTCGCGGCGCTCGCCGGCGGCGCGACGCGGCTGGGCGTCGCCGACATCACCGAGGCTCTCGCGCTCCGCCGCGCCGGCATCGACGCGCCGATCGTCGCGTGGCTGCACGCTCCCGGCGCCGACTTCGCCGAGGCGGCCGCACGCGGCATCGAGCTCGGCATCTCGAGCCTCGACCAGCTGCAGAGAGCCGCGGCCGCAGCATCCGCCGACCGTCCTGTCGGAGTGCACCTCAAGCTCGAGACCGGGCTGTCGCGCAACGGCATCGCGCCCGAGGACTACCGCGTGGTGTTCGCCGAGGCCGCGCGGCTCGAGCGGATCGGCCGGGTGCGCGTCATCGCCCTGTTCAGCCACCTCTCCAATGCGTCTGTCGGGGACGACCGCGCGGCCCTGCGCGCGTTCGAGGAGGGCATCGGCATCGCGGCCTCGCTCGGACTCGCGCCGCCGCTGCGGCATCTCGCCGCGACGCACGCCGCGATCGACCTGCCCGAGTCGCGCCTCGGGTGCGTGCGGATCGGCATCGGGATCTACGGACTCTCGCCGTTCGCCGATCGGACGTCGGCCGACCTCGGCCTGCGCCCTGCGATGACCCTGCGCGGTGCGGTCGCCGCGGTGCGCCGCGTGCCCGCCGGCAAGGGCGTGTCGTACGGGTACGACTACCGCCCTGAGCGCGACACGACCCTTGCCCTGGTACCGCTCGGCTACGCCGACGGTGTGCCCCGGCAGGCGTCGGGGGCGGGTCCCGTCGTGATCGGCGGGCGCAGGTTCACCGTCGCCGGCCGGATCGCCATGGATCAGTTCGTCGTCGACGTCGGCGACGCACCCGTCGCCGTGGGGGACGAGGCCGTGCTCTTCGGCGATCCCACCCTGGGGGTGCCAGCCGCGACGGAATGGGCGGATGCCGCGGGCACGATCAACTACGAGATCGTCACGCGTGTCGGCCCTCGGGTCGCCCGGCGGCAGGTGTCGGAATGAGCGGGCTGCCTGTTCCGTTCTCAGAATGGATGCAGCGGCCTCGGCCCGGTGTCCGCGTATTTCCGCGGTCCGCGCGACGGGCCCTGAGCAGCGGTCCTGAGAACGGTACGGGGGAGGCGGGATGAGCGAGGGGATCGACGCACTCGTCGTCACGCGCATCGGCCCTCGGGTCGCCCGGCGGCAGGTCGCGGAATGAGCGGGCTGTCTGTTCCGTTCTCAGGATGGATGCAGCGGCCTCGGCCCGGCGCCCGCGTCTTTCCGCAGTCCGCGCAACGGGCCCAGAGCAGCGGTCCTGAGAACGGTACGGGGGAGGCGCGATGAACGAGGGGATCGACGCACTCGTCGGCACGCGTGAGATCACCTCGCCCGACGCCATGGAGGCGCTGGGTGAAGAAATGGGACGGATGCTGCGCCCCGGCGACATGGTGGTCCTCACCGGACCGCTCGGCGCAGGGAAGACCACGCTCACGCGGGGTATCGGCCGGGGACTGGACGTGCGCGGGCCCATCCAGAGCCCGACGTTCGTGCTCGCGCGCACGCACCCGTCCCTCGTCGGCGGCACGCCCCTCGTACACGTCGACGCCTACCGGCTGGGCTCGGCCGCCGAGCTCGACGACCTCGACATCGACTTCGACGGCTCCGTCGTCATCGTCGAGTGGGGGCGGGGCCTCGTCGACGGCATCCGCGACCACTGGTGGGAGGTGGAGCTCGACCGTGAATGGCACGGGCGCGGGCAGGACGACGCGTGCTACGGCGTCGCCCACGAGGCAGAGCTCGATGCCGACGCACCCCGCCTCGTGAAGATCTCGCGCCACGGCGCGCCGACTACCCTGGAAGGGTGATCCTCGGCATCGACACGTCGCTCGGCTCCGCAGTGGCGGTGGTCGAGCCCGACGGCGTCATCCGATCCGAGGCCGCCAGCCTCGATCCGCGCGGGCACGCCGAGGTCATCGGCACCCTGCTGGAGCGGGCGCTGGCCGAGGCATCCGTCACTCCTTCGGACATCACGCATGTCGCTGCGGGAATGGGACCGGGGCCGTTCACCGGGCTGCGCGTCGGCATCGCGGCGGCGCGGACGTTCGCCCTCGGCCGGCGCGTGCCCGTCATTCCCGTCGTGAGCCATGACGCCGTCGCGCTGGAGCTGCTCCTGCACAGCGCCCTCACGGCCGACTGGGGTTCGGCCGGCGGCTACGAGAACCCCGACGACGATACCTTCGCGGTCGTGACCGACGCGCGCCGGCGCGAGTTCGCGTACACGCTCTACCGCGGACTCGACGACGACGGACTCCCGATCCGCGTGGCCGAGCCGGCGCTCGTCCCCCGCGATGACCTCGATGCCGCGCTCGCCCAGGCCGGGGC
>NZ_JBJDRL010000122.1:0-3693 GCF_044987475.1 Microbacterium sp. ZW CA_36 | reverse complement strand
GCGTGCCCGCGCAGCCTGCGGCGCGGTCTGCGCCTGCGGTTCGGCTGCGGCCGGCTGGGCCTCAGCGACGCGCGGCTCTGCTCGTCGCGGAGCAGCGGCCGGCTGGACGGCGCCGGTCTCGACGAGCGGAGCCGCCGACGCGATCGTGGCGGCCGCTTCGGCGGCCAGGAGCTTCGCGAGGCTGTCGGCCGCCCACGTGGAAGCGGTGTCGGCGGCGGGCTCGGCCGCGACGGCGGGAGCGGCGGGCTCGAGAAGCTCGAACGGCTCGGCGGCGACGAGGACTGTGTCCAGCAGCGGCGCCGGCTCTTCGCGCGTCGGCAGCTCGGCCTCGAAGGCGGCGGCGGGGCGTTCCGGTGCGGCAGGAGTCTCGGGTGCGATCGGCGGCACGGCGACGACGGGCTGCTCGCCGGTCTGGGCGCGCCGGGTGCGGCGGCTCACGTGCTCGACCGGGGCCACCGGCGGAACAGCCGATGCTCCGGCACGAGCGCGGACGCGAGGCGCGACCGATTCGATGACCGGGCTCGATGCCACGGGGAGGTCCACCGACGACGGCGCGGGAGCTGCAGGTGCGACTGCGGCCGGAGGCAGGACGGGCGTCGCCGCGGGAGGAGTGTCGATCCCCGGCAGCATCGGTCGCGGGGCGGGGATGTCGGACGCCGGCGTCACCGAAGCGGGCGCCTGGGACTTGGTGGCGGCCGGAGTGGCGGCATCCGCTCGCTTGGCCTCGACAGGACGACCCCACACGACCGCGGGACGCTCGGGAGCGCCCCCGGCCGCCTGCCGCCTGACTGTGGCGCGACCCGTCCCCGGGGTCTCCGGCGTCGCCTGTACAGGCGTCGGCGAGGTACGGCTGGATCGGCGCGTGGGCGCAGGCTCAGCCATAGGGGAGTCGAAAGGCAAAGCGGAGTCGGGCTCTCGTGTCGTGCCGCGAGGGGGGGTGCACGCAGCAGGGCTGTCGGTCGGGCTATGACCACCTTCGCCGTTCGGGCAGCGAAGGTAACGATCGGGTAAACACTACCCCGAGCGTGCTGGGAATGCCATGTAAGACTCGGATTTCACGACGCGCGCTTCGTGAAAATTAGATGAGACGGCTGTCTCATACCAATCCCGCCGCCTCGGCGAGGCGGTCGAAGATCGCCGGCGTCGCGGCGACCACGAGCGGTCCGCGCGGACCGCCGTCGGGTTCGGCACGGCCGAACCGGCCGCCCGCTTCGGTCACCAGCAGGGCGCCGGCGGCGAGGTCCCACGGCGAGAGGCCGCGCTCGAAGTATCCGTCCAGGCGACCCGCGGCGACGTACGACAGGTCGAGCGAGGCGGCACCGGCGCGGCGGAGGTCGCGTGCCAGGCCCGGCATCACCCGGCCGATCAGATCGAGGTCGCCTGGGCGGGTCGCGGGATCGTATCCGAACCCCGTTGCGAGAAGCGCGCCAGCCGGTCCGACCTCGGGGTTGACGGCGATCCGGTGCACGCCCAGCCACGCGCCCTCGCCGCGCACCGCGTGGAAGACCTCTCCGCTGACAGGGGCGAACACCACGCCCGCCAGCGCTTCCCACGCGTTGGGGGTCGGCTCGCCACGGACGGCGGCGATGCTGACCGCGTAGGTCGGGATGCCGTACGCATAGTTGACGGTGCCGTCGATGGGGTCGACGACCCAAGTCACGTCACTGGCCCCGCGCTCGGCTCCGGTCTCCTCGCCGAGGAAGCCGTCGTCGGGCCGCGCGGCCTTCAGGCGCGCGCGGATGAGCGCCTCGACCTCGCGATCGGCCTCGGTGACGATGTCAGCGAGGGCCGACTTCGTCGCGGCGATCGCCACACCCGCGTCACGACGCAGCCGGGCCAGCTCACCGGCTTCGCGGGCGATGTCGATGGCAAGGGATCCGAGGTCCTGCTCGAGGCTCATGCCTCCACGGTATCCGGCGGCGCTCGCAGCGCCGGCGAACGAGGGGCGACGCTCGCGTGACGATGAACCGCCTCGATAGCGTGTGCGCATGCCCACCCGCTCCCCCGTCCACGACGTCGCCATCGTCGGCGGCGGCCACAACGCCCTCGTCGCCGCCGCGTACCTCGCCCGCGCCGGGCGCACGGTTGTCGTGCTCGAGCGGCTCGACCATGTCGGCGGCGCCGCGGTGTCGGAGGAACCGTGGCCGGGCGTCGCCGCACGGCTGTCGCGCTACTCCTACCTTGTGAGCCTGCTGCCGCAGCGCATCATCGACGACCTGGGGCTCGGCATCCGTCTGCTCCGCCGTCGCTACTCGTCGTACACGCCGGACCCGCAGGACCCTGCGCGCGGCATCCTCATCGACACGGCGGATGCCGCGGCCACCGCCGACGCCTTCGCCCGCGTGACCGGCGACACCGGTGAGGCGGCGCGCTTCGCGGCCTTGTCCGCGCGGATGGGACCGGTCGCACGGTTGATCTTCCCGTCGATGACCGAGCCGTTGCGCCGAGCCGGTGAGATGCGCGCGGCACTCGACGACGACCGGCTCTGGGAGGAGCTGTTCGAGCGGCCGCTGGGTGGACTGCTGCGTTCCTCCCTCGACACCGACATCGCCCGCGGCATCGCGCTCACCGACGGCCTCATCGGCACGTTCGCGTCGGCCGACGACGAAAGCCTGCGGCAGAACCGCTGCTTCCTGTATCACGTCATCGGCGGTGGGACCGGCGACTGGGACGTGCCGGTCGGCGGCATGGGTCGCGTGACATCCGAGCTGTCGCGCGCGGCGACCGAGGCGGGTGCCGACCTGCGCACCGGTGCGGAGGTCGTGGCCGTGACGCCCGGCGGCGAGATCACCCTCGCAGACGACCGCACGGTGCACGCCCGACTGGTGCTGAGCGGCGTCGGCCCTGCCGTGCTCGCCCGGCTGCTCGCCGCGGGCGGAGCCCGCCCGGCGGGGGTCGGCGCTGCACCGCCGGAAGGCGCGCAGCTCAAGGTCAACATGCTGCTGCGGCGCCTTCCCCGCCTCCGCGACGAGCGGGTGGCTCCCGAGGCCGCGTTCGCCGGGACCTTCCACGTCAACGAGACGATGTCGCAGCTCGACCGGGCGCATGCGACGGGCCTGGCCGGCGGCATCCCCGAGCCGCTGCCGGCCGAGATCTACTGCCACTCGCTGACCGACCCGTCGATCCTCGGCCCGGAACTGCGCGCCGCGGGCGCGCACACGCTGACGCTCTTCGGCCTGCAGGTGCCGCATCGGCTGCTCGAAGGCCGGGATCCGGATGCCGCGCGCATGGCGCTCCTCGAGGCGGCTCAGCGCTCGCTCGACACGGTACTCGCCGAGCCCATCGCCGACTGCGTGTACGAGGCGCCGGACGGCTCGGCGTGCGTGGAGGCGCGGACGACGGCCGATCTGGAGCAGTCACTGGGCATGGTCGGCGGCGACATCTTCCACGGCGCGCTGTCGTGGCCGTGGGCCGACGACGAAGACACGCTCGTCACGCCTGCCGAGCGCTGGGGCGTCGCCACGGAGCACCCGAACGTGCTGGTGTGCGGTTCGGGCGCCCGAAGGGGCGGCGCCGTCAGCGGACTCGGCGGGCACAACGCGGCGATGGCCGCACTCGAGCTGCTCGCCGGCTGAAGATCGCTTCCGCGCGATGTCGGCGCGTCCCGCGGTCAGGCGCGCGGCGTCCCGCGGTCAGGCGCGCGGCGGCAGCGGCGGGGGCGGCGGGTACCCCTCGTATCCGGGAGCCGTGGTG
>NZ_JBJDRL010000121.1:0-3775 GCF_044987475.1 Microbacterium sp. ZW CA_36 | reverse complement strand
TTAACGCGCAATGGCCACCCCATCAGGGGTGGCCATTGCGTGAATGGGTGTCCGGCGGTGTCCTACTCTCCCACAGGGTCCCCCCTGCAGTACCATCGGCGCTGAGAGGCTTAGCTTCCGGGTTCGGAATGTGACCGGGCGTTTCCCTCTCGCTATGGCCGCCGAAACTCTCTTGATGTTTCAGTCTTCACAACGTGAAAAGCAATGTTTTGTTGTGTTCCCGACCGTACATCGGGAACCACTCAGTGGACGCAAGCACCATGAACGGTGTGTTATCAAGTCATCGGCTTATTAGTACCAGTCAGCTGCACGCATTGCTGCGCTTCCACATCTGGCCTATCAACCCAGTAGTCTGGCTGGGAGCCTCTCACCCGAAGGTATGGAAGTCTCATCTTGAGGCCGGCTTCCCGCTTAGATGCTTTCAGCGGTTATCCATCCCGAACGTAGCTAACCAGCGGTGCACTTGGCAGTACAACTGGCACACCAGAGGTTCGTCCAACCCGGTCCTCTCGTACTAGGGTCAGATCCTCTCAAACTTCCTACGCGCGCAGCGGATAGGGACCGAACTGTCTCACGACGTTCTAAACCCAGCTCGCGTACCGCTTTAATGGGCGAACAGCCCAACCCTTGGGACCTACTCCAGCCCCAGGATGCGACGAGCCGACATCGAGGTGCCAAACCATGCCGTCGATATGGACTCTTGGGCAAGATCAGCCTGTTATCCCCGAGGTACCTTTTATCCGTTGAGCGACAGCGCTTCCACAAGCCACTGCCGGATCACTAGTCCCGACTTTCGTCCCTGCTCGACCTGTCAGTCTCACAGTCAAGCTCCCTTGTGCACTTACACTCGCCACCTGATTGCCAACCAGGTTGAGGGAACCTTTGGGCGCCTCCGTTACTTTTTGGGAGGCAACCGCCCCAGTTAAACTACCCACCAGGCACTGTCCCTGAACCGGATTACGGTTCGAAGTTAGATATCCAGAGTGACCAGAGTGGTATTTCAACAATGACTCCACGAATACTGGCGTATCCGCTTCACAGTCTCCCACCTATCCTACACAAGCCACACCGAACACCAATACCAAGCTGTAGTAAAGGTCACGGGGTCTTTCCGTCCTGCTGCGCGTAACGAGCATCTTTACTCGTAATGCAATTTCGCCGAGTTCGCGGTTGAGACAGTTGGGAAGTCGTTACGCCATTCGTGCAGGTCGGAACTTACCCGACAAGGAATTTCGCTACCTTAGGATGGTTATAGTTACCACCGCCGTTTACTGGGGCTTAAATTCTCAGCTTCGCCTTGCGGCTAACCGGTCCTCTTAACCTTCCAGCACCGGGCAGGCGTCAGTCCGTATACATCGTCTTGCGACTTGGCACGGACCTGTGTTTTTAGTAAACAGTCGCTACCCACTAGTCTCTGCGGCCACCACACCCTTTTTGAGGCAAGCTCATATAAGTGGATGGCCCCCCTTCTCCCGAAGTTACGGGGGCATTTTGCCGAGTTCCTTAACCACGATTCTCTCGATCTCCTTGGTATTCTCTACCTGACCACCTGAGTCGGTTTGGGGTACGGGCGGCTAGAACCTCGCGTCGATGCTTTTCTTGGCAGCATAGGATCACCCACTTTTCATCCGCATCGTGTCTCAGCCGTCATGAGTGGCGGATTTGCCTACCACTCGGCCTACGCACTTGCCCCGGGACAACCATCGCCCGGGATGGGCTACCTTCCTGCGTCACACCTGTTAATACGCTAACCGCACCAGAATGGGGTCGTGCGCTAGGCCCACAGCATCACCCCGAAGGGATCCGTCAATGGGATTCAGACACTTAGCACTACTGGGTTAGTTTGGGCGGTTCTTCGCCGGTACGGGAATATCAACCCGTTGTCCATCGACTACGCCTGTCGGCCTCGCCTTAGGTCCCGACTTACCCAGGGAAGATTAGCTTGACCCTGGAACCCTTGGTCTTTCGGAGGACGTGTTTCTCACACGTCTTTCGCTACTCATGCCTGCATTCTCACTCGTGTGGCGTCCACGGCTGGGTCACCCCGCCGCTTCACTCGCCACACGACGCTCTCCTACCCATCAACACGGCTGGACCACGAAGGCCTACCAATAATGTCAATGCCACAACTTCGGTGGCGTGCTTGAGCCCCGTTACATTGTCGGCGCGGAATCACTTGACCAGTGAGCTATTACGCACTCTTTCAAGGGTGGCTGCTTCTAAGCCAACCTCCTGGTTGTCTAAGCAACTCCACATCCTTTCCCACTTAGCACGCGCTTAGGGACCTTAGATGGTGGTCTGGGTTGTTTCCCTCTCGACTATGAAGCTTATCCCCCACAGTCTCACTGCTGCGCTCTCACTTACCGGCATTCGGAGTTTGGCTGACGTCAGTAACCTTGTAGGGCCCATCGGCCATCCAGTAGCTCTACCTCCGGCAAGAAACACGCAACGCTGCACCTAAATGCATTTCGGAGAGAACCAGCTATCACGAAGTTTGATTGGCCTTTCACCCCTATCCACAGCTCATCCCCTCAGTTTTCAACCTAAGTGGGTTCGGCCCTCCACGACGTCTTACCGTCGCTTCAGCCTGGCCATGGATAGATCACTTCGCTTCGGGTCTAGGACATGCGACTGAATCGCCCTATTCAGACTCGCTTTCGCTACGGCTACCCCACCCGGGTTAACCTCGCCACATATCGCTAACTCGCAGGCTCATTCTTCAAAAGGCACGCTGTCACCCCTACTAAGGAGGCTCCAACGGTTTGTAAGCAAACGGTTTCAGGTACTATTTCACTCCCCTCCCGGGGTACTTTTCACCTTTCCCTCACGGTACTTGTCCGCTATCGGTCATCTGGGAGTATTTAGGCTTATCAGGTGGTCCTGACAGATTCACACGGGATTTCTCGGGCCCCGTGATACTTGGGATACTCTCCACGTCAGAACACGCATTTCGACTACGGGGCTGGCACCCACTCTGGCCCGCCTTTCAAGACGGTTCGTCTATACGCTTCTGTCACGTCGACCACTCGGCAGAATGATCCGGAAAGTCCCACGACCCCTCACATGCAACTCCTGCCGGATATCACACACATAAGGTTTAGCCTGATCCGATTTCGCTCGCCACTACTCACGGAATCACTGTTGTTTTCTCTTCCTGTGGGTACTGAGATGTTTCACTTCCCCACGTTCCCTCTACCCGCCCTATATATTCAGGCGGGAGTCACCAGGTACGCACGCGCCCTGGCGGGGTTTCCCCATTCGGACACCCTCGGATCAAAACTTGCTTATCAGTTCCCCGAGGCTTATCGCAGATTGCTACGTCCTTCTTCGGCTCCAGATGCCAAGGCATCCACCGTTTGCTCTTAAAGACTTGAAATCACATGAGTTTCATCAAGAATCGAACCCAGACAATAAAGTCCAGGCTGAAATTGACTAATGATCTTTAAGATCATCAATATGAACCAGCCCGAAGGCCGATCCAAAAGATGCTCGCGTCCACTGTGTAGTTCTCAAAGTACGGGCGGTACCCCCCACCACCGGCAGCAGCCGGCAACCAGGAAGCCCAGAGAGTCAAACCCACCACCACAACCCTCCCCAAACGGAAAGATCACAGCGGCAGCGTCCGGTCCCTCAGGACCCAACAGCGTGCAGGCACCCCGCTCACCAACCCCCACCCTCCAACCACACCCCCGAAGGAGCACGGCGTACTAGTAGGAACCAGCTGCGCTGATGCCATGTCAAATGTTCCACCCTGAGCCCCAGCCACACACAGTCG
>NZ_JBJDRL010000120.1:0-4090 GCF_044987475.1 Microbacterium sp. ZW CA_36 | reverse complement strand
CTCCGTGGAGCGGCGACGGGGTGGGCGGGTGGGGCGCTCAGGCGAGGCGATAGACCCGCTCGGCGTTCGAGGCGAGCACGGCCTCGCGGTCGTCCTCGCCGAGCCGCTCCGTGACCCACGACGACACGGTCTCGACCCAGCGGCCGTACGGACCCGAGACCGGCCAGTCGCCGCCGAACAGGAGGCGGTGCGGGCCGAAGGCGTCCAGTGCGACGTCGAGGAACGGGCGCAGCTGTGCGGCGGTCCACTCTCCCTGCGACTCCGCGGGCAGTCCCGACAGCTTGCAGACGACATTGTGACGCCGGGCGAGCCTGTGCAGCTCCGTCGCCCACGGCGTGCCTTCTGCGGGGGCCGCGGCATCCGCCGACCCGACCGGCGGCTTGCCGAGGTGGTCGAGCACGATCGTGAGCTCGGGCACCGCATCGGCCAGGGCGATCACGTCGGACAGCTGGCTCCAGCGCACGCACGCGTCGAACGTGAGACCGGCCGCCGCCACCGCCCGCGCGGCGTCCCGGAAGCCCGGCGCCGCCGAGAAGCCGTCGGGCTCGGACTGCAGCAGGCGGCGCACCCCGACCACGAGCGGCCCGCTCTCGTACGCCGCGAGGTGCTTGTCGGTCGCTGCGGGGTCCTCGAGCGGGGCGCGCGCGACGATGCCGCGCAGCGGCACGCGCGGTGCCAGCGACGCGACCCAGTCGACCTCGGCGACCGACTGCTCCGGCGCGCACTCCGCCTGGACGAACACGAAGCCGAAGTCGTCGTCGGGCGCGTCCTGAAGCGCCAGGTCGAGCTCGTCGGGTCCGAATGATCGGAGCAGCGGTCCCTCCAGCCACTCGTAGGTCAGGACCTCGGGGTCCCAGAGATGGAGGTGTCCGTCCACGACTCGCATGCCTCCATTGTGACGCCGACGCGTCCTTGCCGCGGCATCCCGACCGGATGACATCCGATGTCTATGATGGGCGCGTGGCCGTCACCGACGAAGCGATCGAGAAGATCAAGGACATGATCGTGCGCGGCGAGCTCGCCCCGGGGTCGCGCCTGCCTCCCGAGAAGGATCTCGCCGAGCGTCTGGGCCTCTCGCGCAGCTCTATGCGCGAGGCCGTGAAGGCTCTCGAGGTCATCCGGGTGCTCGACGTGCGGCGCGGCGACGGCACGTACGTCACGAGCCTCGAACCGAAGCTGCTCCTCGAGGCGATCTCGTTCGTCGTCGACCTCCACGACGACGACTCGCTGCTCGAGATCTTCGCCGTGCGGCGCGTGCTCGAGTCGCATGCGACCGGTCTGGCGGCGCAGCAGGCGGGCGACGACGACGTCGCGGCGCTGGATGCCGAGATCAGCGGCGTCGCCCCTGACACCGACATCGAGTCCCTGGTCGAGCACGACGTGCGCTTCCACAGCGCCATCGCGCGACTCGCCGGCAACGACTACCTCGCCAGCCTGCTGGACAGCCTGACCAGTCAGACGGTGAGAGCGCGCGTATGGCGAGGGCTCACGCAGGCGGGCGCCGTCGAGCGCACCCTCGCCGAGCACCGGGCGATCCTCGACGCGATCGCCGACCATGACATGGAGCTCGCCACCTCGATCGCGCAGGTCCACATCGCGGGCATCGAACGGTGGCTGCGCCAGGCGCGCGACCGCGCCTGACCCAGCGCGACCGGCCTGAGCCCGGGCGACGGGGCTCCCGCCCCGCCACCCGGACTCCGACGTCATCTGGTCACGTACGACAGGGCGTCGACGCGCAGCACGTCGCCCGACGCCTTCACGAGCCGCAGCGTGTGCTCGCCCTTGCCGAAGCCGTCCTGCGAGAAGACCTCGCGCTGTGTGAGCCGCGCGGCGCTGTGCAGGTCCACGGTGTCGACCAGCGCACCGTCGAGGTAGACCTCGACCTCGCCCTGGTCGGGGGCGGTCGGGCCGGTCACCGTGACGGCCGTCCCCTGGAAGGTCAGTTCCACGGCGGCGCCGTCGTCCTCGGTCCAGTGGACGTCGTCGCGCAGGTCGCCGCGGAACCGGAAGTCCAGGGCCGTGTCGCCGTCGGGGAGCGTCGACAGGTACGACGCGCTGACGGTGACGGCATCCGCTTCCACGGTGTAGTCGGTCCCGCCCTTCAGCGCGGTGCCGTCGCGGTAGATGCCTTCGAGCTCGCCCGGGTCGCGCAGGATGCGGACCGTCGCACCGGCGGGCACCGCACGGTCGAACACGACCGCGCCGACGTCGATCAGACTCTGCTGCACGACGTCGAGCCGGTCGAGCAGCATGAACTGCCCCGACTTCTTGACCACGCGGATGGTGTGGCTGCCGTCGGCGAGGTCGCGCACGCTGTACACCACCTGCTGCACGCCGCGATCCTGTGCCGGGTCGAGAGACGTGTCGACGGTGTCGACCAGCACGCCGTCGAGGTAGACCTCGGCCTCACCCTGCGATGAGTGGGTCTCGGTCACCCAGTCGATCCCGGTGCCGACGAACGTGTACTCGAACGCGGCGCCGTCGGCCTCGGCGTAGTGGACGTCGTCCTGGTAGTCGCCCAGCCCGCGGCCCGTGCTGTGACCCCAGTTGCCGCTGTAGGCGATCGCGGAGTCGCTGTCGTTGACGGCCACGACGTTCGACGCACCGGGCTCGGGCGCCGTCCCGCCCTGCGACGAGTCGTACGACGACACGGTGAGCGCCTGCGAGGTGGCCACGATCTCCTTGCCCGCGTTGCGGGACCATTCGCCCTCGTACGACAGACGCGCGTCGTCGTCGTTCAGCGCGATCTCACCGCCCTTGGCGGGCGTGACGGTGAACAGGCGCGTGCCGTGCACCGGGACGTCGTCGGCGGTGAACTCGCCGTCGAAGCTGCCGAGGTTCTTCTGCGCCCAGAGGTCGCGCACCTTCGCGGATCCCTGCAGGCCCAGGTCGGCGAACGACACCTTCATGTCGGCGTCCGTCCGACCGAGGTTGAACAGCGCGACGGTGACCGACCCGTCGGGGTTCATGGCGTACCAGGTCTGCTGCTTCGTCGCCGTCGACACGGGGTGGGCGGGGCGGCCCGCCTGGTTCACCGCGATGACCTCAGGGTTCGTCAGCAGCTCGATGCCGTAGTCGTCGAGCCGCGTCATGTCGTTGCCGACGTACATCGGCGCGGCCGCGACCGCCCAGAGCGTCGTCGCCGTGCGCCGCTCGTCGCGCGTCAGCCCGTCCATCGAGCCGTTGCCCACGTTGAGCGAGTCGAAGTCGTTCCAGCCGCGATCCGGTCCCGCGAAGCGCCACCAGTCGGCCGCACGCGGGAAGAGGCGGGCGATGTTGTCCCAGGTGGTGAGGGCCTCGTCACCGCAGTAGCACTCGACGTCCCACTCGACGCGCCAGCCCTGGGCGTGCTCGGCCCAGTAGTCGGCGTAGCGGATGTCGAGCGCCCACGAGAGCTCGAACCAGATGCCGTTGCGCTCGAGCGCCTGCGACCAGGCCGCGACATCGTCGCGGGCATCGAGGGAGAGGTCGCCGATTCCCGACCCGGGCGTGACGCTGTCGAACTTGAGGAAGTCGATCCCCCACTCGGCGAACATGTCGGCGATCGAGTCCACGTACGCCTGGGCGCACGGGTTCGCGAAGTCGAGACGGTAGCCGATGTTCCAGTAGTCCGCCTGCTGGATCGGCTGCTTGACGATGTCGCCCGTGGAGCAGTCGGGGGCGCCGTAGATCGGCAGGTCGGCCTCGTACACCTCGGGCGAGATCCCGGGGATCGCGTAGAGCCCGACCTTCTGGCCGTTGCCGTGGATGTGGTCGATGACGGCCTGCAGCCCGTTCGGGAACAGCGTCGTACTGGGCGTCGGGCGCCCGTACTCGTCGGTGCCACCGTTCCACGCGGCATCGATGTTGATGTACTCGTAACCCGCCGACTGCAGCTTCTCGTGCATGGCGTCGGACTGGGCGATGATCTGGTCGGCGGTGATCCAGGTCGATCCGCTGCCCGAGTACACCTGCATGCTGTAGCTGCTCCAGCCCATGTAGGGCCGGGCGCCGAGCTCTTCCTCGGGCGCCGGCGCCGTGGCGGCCGGCGCCGCGGCGGCGGGCGCGGTCGTCGCCGGGGAGACGGATGCCTCCGCCGGCGGTGCCGCAT
>NZ_JBJDRL010000119.1:0-4393 GCF_044987475.1 Microbacterium sp. ZW CA_36 | reverse complement strand
GCTTGGACGGCGACCGCGGGCGGCCGGCGACGGGCGGGCGGTCTTCGGCACCGGGGCGCGATCGCGACGGCGACGGCCGCCGTGGTCGGGATGCTGCCGCCCCCGATTCCGGTCCACGCCGCGATTCCGGTCCGCGCCGGGATGCCGCGCCCCGTGGAGGAGAGACGCCCGCACGTCGCGATGTCGTGCACGAGAAGCTCGACGCCGATGCGATCGCGCCGACCGAGGGCGGAGGCGCCACGTTCGGCGATCTCGGGCTCGGCCAGAACATCGTCAAGGCCATCGCCGACCTGGGGGCGCAGCATCCGTTCCCCATCCAGGCCGCGACGATCCCCGCGATCCTCGACGGACGCGACGTGCTCGCACGCGGGCGCACGGGCTCGGGCAAGACCATCGCCTTCGGCGCGCCGCTCGTGGAGAGCGTCCTGCGGTCGCAGGCGGGGCAGAAGCGCGAGATCGGCCGGCCACCGCGCGCGCTGATCCTCGCCCCGACGCGGGAGCTCGCGCTGCAGATCGACGCGACGATCCAGCCGATCGCGCGCAGCGTCGGCCTCTTCACCACGCAGATCTACGGCGGCGTGCCCAAGGCGCGGCAGCTCGGCGCGCTGAAGAAGGGGATCGACATCGTCATCGGCACGCCGGGCCGCATCGAGGATCTCGTCGAGTCGCGCGCGCTCGACCTGTCGCAGGTGCGCGTCGCGGCACTCGACGAGGCCGACCACATGTGCGAGCTGGGATTCCTCGAGCCGGTGCAGCGCATCATGCGCCGGACGCCCCGGGACGCCCAGCGGCTGCTCTTCTCGGCGACGCTCGACGGAGAGGTCTCGGCCCTGGTCGGCGAGTTCCTGACCGACCCCGCGGTGTACGAGGTCGCCGGCGAGACCCAGCGGTCGGGCACCATCGACCACCGGGTGCTGGTGGTCGACCACCGCGACAAGCGCGAGATCCTGCGGTCCCTCGTGGACCGCGACGGCAAGACGCTCGTGTTCACGCGCACGCGTGCGTTCGCCGAGATGCTCGCCGAGCAGTTCGACGAGGCCGGTATCCGCGCGCTGGCGCTGCACGGCGACCTGGACCAGGCCCGCCGTACCCGCAACCTCGAGAAGCTCACGTCGGGCCGCATCGACGTGCTCGTGGCGACGGATGTCGCTGCCCGCGGCATCCATGTCGATGACATCGATCTGGTGGTCCAGGCCGACGCGCCCGACGAGTACAAGACGTACCTGCACCGCTCCGGCCGCACCGGTCGGGCAGGCCGCGCGGGCACGGTCGTCACCCTCGTGACGCGGGCACGCCGCGATCGCCTCGCCGACCTGCTGGAGCGCGCCGACATCGAGGCGCCGTTCGACGACGTACGCCCCGGCGACGAGCTGCTGGAGGAACTCGCCGGTCGTTGACGCGTGCGCCCGGCGCGGCGCGCGGCTCGCTCGGCGAGAGCACACGATGTCGTCGAGGTGACCGGGCTCAGGTCTCGGGAGCAGCGCCGATCGACGCGACGAGTCCGGGATCGGCGCCGAGCGCGGTGAGGCGTGCGCGCAGCGCGACCTCCGCGCGGCGGTACGGCTCGGCGCTCGAGTAGAGCAGCGAGCGGGTGTTCGCGGCCTCGAGGAACGACACCATCTCGAACGTGAGCTGCCGTGCGTCGTCGAGGAGGGGGAGCTCGCCGGCTGCCATCGCGTGCTCGATGCTCACGGTGAGGTAGTCCTCCCAGTCGCCGGACGCCGCGACGATCGCGTCGCGGACGACGCCTGGTCTGGCATCGAACTCGACGGAGGTCGCGGCGAAGAAGCATCCACCGCTGAAGACGCGGTCGCGCGAGTACGCCAGCCAGTCCGAGATCAGCGCGCACACGCGGACGAGACCGCGAGGCGTGCGCGCGCGAGCCGGCGCGACCACCCGATCGATGAACACCTCTCGCGCGGCGGCGACGACGGCGAGCTGCAACTGCTCCTTGGAGCCGAACAGCGTCGCGATGCCGCTCTTGCTGTGCCCCGAGGCATCCGCGAGTCGCCCGATCGTCAGGCCGTCGAGTCCGTCGACGGTCGCCGTGTCGACCGCGTGTGCGAGCACCGAGCGCCGTGATTCATCGCCCCGGAGGCGACGGCGATCGACGGGTGCTTGTGCCATGGCGCCAGGTTACCGTACGATCGTTCGTATTCATAAGTACGATCGTTCGTATTCATCGGATCGGAGCATCATGAATCTCGCACTGACCGCCGCAGGGGTGACCATTCGAGGCGTCGCGGCCGTCTCGCCGGAGTGGGGAGCCAGCCTCGCGATGCCGCTGTTCGGCTCCGTGGCGAAGCCACGACCCGTCCGCCCCGACGACGAGGCGACGATGTGGCGCGCCTGCCGCCGCACCGTGCGGATCGCCGGCGTGGATCGCCGCGGCGTCGACGTCGACACCTATGAGTGGGGCAGCGGCACGCGCACCGTGCTGCTGGCGCACGGCTGGAACGGTCGCGCGAGCCAGTTCACGCCGCTTGTCCGCGAGCTCGTCGCCGGAGGCTGCCGAGTGGTCGCGTTCGACGCTCCCGCTCATGGCTCGTCGGCCGGCCGCCGCACCTACCTCGTCGATTGGCTCGATGTCTTCTCCGCACTGCAGCAGCGCTACGGCACCTTCGATGCGATGATCGGGCACTCGTTCGGCGGCCTCGCGACCCTCGTGGGGGTTGCCGGAGGAACGGATGCCGCGCGCGTCGTCACGATCGCCGCTCCGGCCGACGCCGACCTGCTGCTGAGCCAGTTCCAGAGCATGCTCCGCTATCCCGACGCGGTAGCGACACGGATGAGCGAACGCTTCGCGAGCCGCTACTTCCCGGGACAGTCCGATCCTTTCGCGTGGCTGTCGAGCGTGCGGCGCCCGCTCCCCGCTGACGTGCCGCTGCTCGTCATCCACGACGAAGGCGACCGCATGGTGCCGTACGCCGAGGCCGTTCGGATCATGTCGGCGCACGCCGGCGCCCGTCTGCTCGCGACGACCGGGCTCGGACACAATCGCATCCTCGTGGCGGATGCCGTGCTGGACGCCGTCCTCGAGCACGTCGAAGCGCCGTCCGCCGCTCGCACGTCGCCCGTTCCGTCCGGTGCGCGTACAGCAGCGGTCATGCCGGCAGCCGCGGCCGACGAACTGATCGCGGCATCCGTCGCCGCGTAGCGCGCGAAGCTCTGTGACTGGTCAGAACAGGCGAGCCGACGCCTCTGGGCCGGGAGTGCCGCGCGCAGGTGCCGCGCGCAGCGAGGCGGCCGCCGCGCGTCCTCGCGACGTCGTGACGATCGGCGGGGCGCTGCGCGCGTCCGCGCGATCGGCCAGGCCCGAGACCGGTGCGCCGCGCGGACTCTCGTCTTCGGCGCTCCCGTCGAGACCATGCACCCGAAGCAGGGGGCGCACGCGCTTGGCGAGCCAGGTGCGATAGGGCTTCGGAGCCGTGCTCGTCGCGCCCGGATACAGCCCTCGGTAGGACGACACGAGCTCGGGATGCCGCTCCGCGAGCCACTGCAGGAACCATTGCTTGGCGCCGGGGCGCAGGTGCAGCGCGCCGTAGACGACGCGGACGGCGCCGGCCTCCTTGATGCGGGTGAGTGCGTGATCGATCGCGGCGATGGAATCGGTGAGGTGCGGGATGATCGGCATCAGGAACACGGTGACGCGGAAGCCCGCCTCGGTCGCCGCCCGCACGGTCTCCAGCCGGGCGGTCGCGTTCGGCGTGCCGGGCTCGATGAGGTGCTGCAGCTCATCGTCGAACACCGCGATCGACATCGCGAGGGTGACGTGCACGTCGGCGGCGGCATCCTTCAGCATGGGGAGGTCGCGCCGCAGCAGCGTGCCCTTCGTGAGGATCGAGAACGGCGTCCCCGACTCCGTGAGGGCCGAGACGATCCCGGGCATCAGCTTGTACCGCCCCTCGGCACGCTGATACGGATCGGTGTTGGTGCCGAGCATCACGGGATCGCGCTGCCAGCTGCCGCGTCGCAGCTCTTTCCGCAGCACCTCCGCGACGTTCACCTTGACCACGACCTGGGTGTCGAAGTCCCGCCCCGCGTCGAGCTCGAGGTACTCGTGCGTCCCCCGGGCGAAGCAGTAGACACATGCATGACTGCAGCCGCGGTAGGGGTTCACGGTCCAGTCGAAGGGCATGGCCGACGCGCTCGGCACGTGGTTGAGCGCCGACTTGCAGAGCACCTCGTGGAAGGTGACGCCGGCGAACTCGGGAGTGGTCACCGAGCGCACCAGACCGTTCAGCTGCTCGAGGCCAGGCAGGGCCGCGGCATCCGCCACACCCAGTTCCTGTCCCTGCCATCGCATGAATCCATGAGAACAAAGCTTCGAACTTAAGTCAAGGCAGTGATAGCTTCGAGTAGAACATCGACGGAGCGGATGCCGCCTCGCTGG
>NZ_JBJDRL010000118.1:0-4429 GCF_044987475.1 Microbacterium sp. ZW CA_36 | reverse complement strand
GCGTGACCCGCCCCGCGCCCGCCCCTCCGCCTCCCGCTCTCTCGCCGGGGCTGCGCGTGCTCTTCGTCCTCGCGACGACGGTCGTGATCCTCGCGGGCGTGTACTTCGCCCGCAGCCTCATCGGACCGCTCGCGCTCGCGGTCGTGCTCGTCGTCATCTGCGAACCCGTCCGCCGGCCGCTCGAGCGCCGCGGCTGGCCGCGCTGGACCGGCACCACCGCCGTCATCCTCGTCGCCTACCTCGTGCTCGTGGTGATGGGACTGCTGCTGTGGGTCGCCGGCGTGCAGTTCGCCCGGCTGGTCGCCGACTACGTGGACCAGCTGCGCAGCAGCGCCGACGGCTTCGTGTCATGGCTGCAGTCCGTCGGACTCGACGGAGAGGCGACGGATGCCGCGGCATCCGTCCTGGATCCCTCCGCGATCGTCCGGCTCGTCTCCAGCGTCGGCGGCACGGTGATCGGCGTCGCGACCGCCCTCTTCTTCGTCGTGTCCTACATCATTTTCATGGCGGCCGACGCGGCGCGGTATCGCGATGCCGAGCGCGTGTTCGGCGTCGGCCGCCGCCCCGCGCTGGCCCGGATCCGACGCCTGAACACCGGCATCCGTCGCTATTACGTCGTGAACGCATCGTTCGGCGCCGTCGTGGCGATCATCGACGGCCTGGCGCTCTGGGCGCTCGGCGTGCCGGCGCCGATCGTGTGGGCCGTGCTCGCTTTCGTGACCAACTTCGTCCCGAACATCGGCTTCGTGCTCGGCCTGATCCCGCCCGCCGTGCTGGCCTTCGTGGTCGGCGGATGGCCGATGCTGCTCGCCGTGATCGCGATCTACTCTGTCGTCAACGTCGTGCTCCAGGTGCTGGTGCAGCCGAAGTTCGTCAGCGACGCGGTCGACCTCAGCCTGACGCTGAGCTTCTTCTCGGTCATCTTCTGGACATTCGTGATCGGCCCGCTCGGCGCGATCCTGTCCATCCCCCTCACGCTCTTCGTCCGGGCGCTCGTGCTCGAGGGAGATCCGGGGTCGCTGTGGCTGCGGTGGCTGTCGGGCGACCGCACCGCCACGCCGGCCTCGGCGGCGCGCGATCCGCTGATGCATCCCTGATCGACCGCTCCACACCGTCCGCATCACATCCTCACGGAGGCAGTCATGACTCAGACCTCGCTCGATCTGCCCTCACCCGACGGGCAGCCGGCGGATCCGTCGCGGCCGCACCGGCCCCGCGTCTTCGACCGGGTCAGCGAGCGCTCGCTCGAGTCCCTCGCCCTCGGCGTCGGCGCGGTCTCGTTCGTCGTCGTGGCGCTCGTGGCGATGGTCGCGTTCGGCTTCCAGGCGGCGCCGATCTCGGGCCCGGGCTCGGTGGGGCAGTTCGCGGCGATCGCGTCGGGCGTCGTGGCGTTCCTCGCGGTGATCGGCGGCCGGATCCTCGCCCACCGGCAGGGCGTGCACCGGCGCCTGAAGCCCCTCGACTATGTCGACGTCGCGGCACTGGCCTTCGCCCACGCCGTCATCGCCCTGCTCGGCTGGACGCTGCTGGCCGTGATCCTCGAGGACGCGTTCATCGGTGCCGAGGTGTTCGCGCTGCCCGTGCTCATCCTCGCCGGCGCCACCTCGGCGATGACGGCGTATCTCGCGTTCTACTCCGCAACCCACATGGATCTGCAGCTGCTCGCGGTCGTCCTCGCGGTGTTCCTCGTCTTCGGCGT
The DNA here is from genome assembly GCF_044987475.1 of Microbacterium sp. ZW CA_36. NCBI lineage: Bacteria > Bacillati > Actinomycetota > Actinomycetes > Micrococcales > Microbacteriaceae > Microbacterium > Microbacterium sp. ZW CA_36. The sequence continues at coordinate 2,730 of NZ_JBJDRL010000118.1, read as the reverse complement.
GCTCGCCAGCATGCTCACCGCCAGCGACCCCAACTGGTGGAAGGACAACCTCAGCGCTCTCGGCATGTCGTCCAACGTGTCGGCGTTCGCGTTCAACATCACGATCATCGTCGCGGGCTTCCTCGTGACCACGCTCGCGCGGTACTCCACGCGCGGCATCCCCACCACCAACCCCCACGGCATCGCCCGCGTGCGTGTCTCGCTCATCGTGGTCGGCGTGTTCCTGGGCATGGTCGGCTTGTTCCCCGTGGACCGGTTCTTCGCGCTCCACACCAGCGTCGCATCGGGCATGGTGGTCGCGTTCGGCGTGCTCGTCATCGCGCTGCCGCGGTGGATCCCGTCGATGCCGCGGGCCTTCGTCGCCCTCGGGTGGCTCTTCCTCGCCGTCACGCTGCTGCTCGCGGTGTTCTTCTTCATCGGCTACTACACGCTGACGGCCGTCGAGCTCGTCGCCGGCATCCTGGTCTTCACCTGGATCGTGCTGTTCATCCGCAATGCGGCCGCCCTGGCGCAGGACGCGCGCCGCGAGCCGTCAGCCGGCTGAGCGGGCTCCGGTCCAGGGGAGCGGGGCCTCCGGGCGCTCGCGCGCGAGGTCGGCGGGGGTGATGAGCATCTCGCGCGCCCAGGTGACGACGAGCCAGGCCGGCAGCACGATGATGCACAGCATCGGCAGCACCGTGATGTCGCCGACCATCGCGACGGCCACGAACAGCGCCACCCAGCCGTCGCGGGCGATCGCCAGCACGAGCCCGAGCACTCCGCAGGCGACCGCGAGCGACAGCGGCAGGCCGGGGAGCAGCGCGCCCCCCAGCATCCCCGCTGCGACTCCGAGGAACACCGCCGGGAAGATGCGGCCCCCGCGGAAGCCCGCGGACGCCGCGACCACGAGCGCCGCCATCTTGACGAGCAGGATCACCGCCAGCTGACCGGGCGGATACGCATCGGGGTCGGCGAGGAGCTCGCCGCTCTGCTCGAGGCCCTTGAACAGCGTGATCGGTCCGCCGATCATCCCGAGCAGCCCCAGCACCACCCCGCCGAGCGTGATGTAGAGCATCGGATGCCGCAGCGCGTGGAACGCGCGATGCACGAGCGGGAAGAGGTAGATGCCCACGAGCCCGAAAGCGGCGGCGGCGCACGCGACGATCGCGCCGAGGAGCAGGTCGAAGGCCTGCGGCGTCCCGTAGGGGGCGAGGGGCGTCGCCGTGCCGAATCCGCCGCCGAGGAGGAAGGTCGTCACGGACCCGGCTCCGGCCGCGACGAGCGGGAGGAACAGCTTGTCCCAGAGCGACCCGCCCATCTTGAACTCTCCGACCATGCCGGTGAAGACGAGCGCTGCGGCGACGGGGGTGCCGAAGAGCGCGCCGATCGTCGCCGAGATCGCGAGCGCGCCGGTGAGCTCGGGCGGCACCGCCTTGGCGATGCGCGCGACGAGCGCGATCGCGAGCGAGACGTTGACGGCGATGATCGGGTTCTCGGGGCCGAGGCTCACCCCGCCCGCGAGGCTGAGGATGACGACGACGACGAGGCCGGGCAGCACCCACAGCTGCAGCGGCTTCGCGGCGAGTTCGGTAGTCGCGGAGTCGGGGCCGGCATGGCCGGGAACGAGCCACACGACGAGGCCGACCGCGATGCCGGTCGCCGTCAGCACCGTGAAGATCCACCACGGTGCGTCGGGGGCGATGCCCAGCGCCTGAGGCGTGTTCGTCCACAGCACGTCGTCGAGCCGATCGGCGATCTGCTCGAGCAGCCAGAGCGACAGCGCCGACAGCACGCCGATCAGGAGAGCGGGGATCGACAGCAGCACCAGACGGCGGACGGTCAGCTGCGGACCCGGCGGCGTGGCCGGTGCGGGCGAGGCGGCGGTGGGGCCGGGCATGGGGCACACGATAGCGGTAGCGGTGCGAGTGGGGCGACTGCCGCGCGAGGCGATCCTGCGCGGCGGCGGGCGCGCCGGTGCGCCGGGTGGCGACATCCGGTGCACAATTCGCATGTGGAGGAGACCGCCTGGCACAAGCGCACCGAGGTGCCGCTGATGATCGCCTCACTCGCGTACCTCGTCGCGTACTCGTGGCGCGTGATCGCGGATCTGCACGGTCCTGGCCGGGCGGTCGCCTCGACAGTGATCCTGGTCACCTGGGCCATGTTCATCGCGGACTACCTCGTGCGACTGGCGCTCGCGAAGAATCGGCGATGGTGGTTCCGCCATCACCTGTCTGCGCTCACGTTCGCGCTGATCCCCGTCCTGCGCCTCGTTCGCCTCCTGCGCTTCATGACCCGGCTGCCGGGGATGAAGACGACCGCGGGCGGTGTGCTGCGCACGCAGATCCTCGTCTACGGCGCCGGGGCCTCCGTCATCCTGATCTACCTCGCGTCGCTCGCGGTGCTCGAAGCAGAGCGTCACGCTCCCGACGCGAACATCACGACCTTCCCTATCGCGGTGTGGTGGGCGTGTGTGACCGTCACGACGACGGGCTACGGCGACTACGTGCCGATGACGGATGCCGGCCGCTGGGTCGCCGTGGCGCTCATGCTCGGCGGGGTGGCGCTGGCCGGCGTGATCACCGCGACCCTGGCCTCGTGGGTGCTCGAGCGCGCGTCGCGCGCACACGACGACCAGGAGCCAGCGACGCGTGCGCAGGTGCGGGCGCTGATGGAGAAGATCGACGCTCTCACGGCGCAGAGCGCCGCCGGCGGAGGCGGTGCGGGCGGTGCGCGCGCAGGCGGCGCTCC
>NZ_JBJDRL010000117.1:0-4844 GCF_044987475.1 Microbacterium sp. ZW CA_36 | reverse complement strand
GGGTGGCACCGTGAGCCTGCACATCCCCGAGGTGGTGTCATGAGCCTCGAGGTGGACGACCTCACCATCGAGATCGGCGGCCGCCGCGTCGTCGACGGCGTCTCGTTCGCCGTTGCCGACGGCGCCCGCGTCGGCCTGATCGGCGAGTCGGGGTCGGGCAAGTCCCTGACCGCCCTCGCCATCCTGGGGCTCCTGCCCGACGGCGCGACCGCCGGGGGCAGCGTGCGCTGGAACGGCCACGAGATCCTCGGCCTCGCCGACGGCGAGCTCGCTCAACTCCGGGGCGACGAGATCGGCATCGTGTTCCAGGAACCGCGGACCGCCCTCAACCCCATCCGCACCGTCGGCAGGCAGATCGCCGAGTCGATCCGCATCCACGAGGGGCTGTCGAAGCGGGATGCCGCGGCCCGCGCCGTCGCGGAGGCGTCCCGTGTCGCCCTCCCCGACCCCGACCGCATCGTAGCCCGCTATCCGCACCAGCTGTCGGGCGGCCAGCGGCAGCGCGTGGCCATCGCGATGGCTCTCGCCTGCCGCCCGCGGCTGCTCATCGCCGACGAGCCGACGACGGCGCTGGACGTCACCATCCAGGCCGAGATCCTCGACCTCCTGCTGTCGCTCGCGCGCGACGACGGCATGTCGCTCGTCTTCATCACCCACGACCTCGCGGTGCTGTCGCAGATCGCCACGCACGGCGTGGTGCTCGAGCACGGGCGCGTGGTCGAGCAGGCGCCGGTGGCGCAGCTGCTCTCCGCACCGGCGTCCGCCGTCACCCAGGAGCTGCTCCGCGACGCGACCGCCACGCTGTGGCGGCCGGGAGGTGCCGAGTGAGCGTGCTGATCCGCGGTCGGGGCCTCGGGCGCCGGTACCCCACCCCGAAGACGCGCCTGTTCGAGCCGCGCAGCTTCACGACCGGACTCGAGGATGCCGACATCGACGTGCGCGAGGGCTCGTCGGTCGGCCTCATCGGCGAATCGGGCTCGGGCAAGTCGACCCTCGTGCGGCTGCTGCTGGCCCTCGACAGGCCCTCTGCCGGCACCGTCGAGTTCGACGGACGCCCCGTCGACGCCCGCGCATCGGCGCGGTCCCTGCACTGGCTGCGCCGGCAGACCGGGATCGTCTTCCAGGACCCCTACGCGTCGCTCGACCCCCGCATGAGCGTGGGCCGCATCGTCGGGGAGCCGCTGTGGGCGCTCGGGATCGACGGCGACCGCCGGGCGCGCGTGCGCGAGGTGCTCGACGACGTCGGACTCGAGGCCGGGATGGCCGACCGGTTCCCTCACGAGTTCTCGGGCGGGCAGCGGCAGCGCATCGCCCTGGCCCGCGCGATCGTGCATCGCCCGCGCCTGCTCGTCGGCGACGAGCCGCTCTCGGCGCTCGACGTCACCGTCCGCGCCCAGATCCTCGAGCTGCTGGGCGAGCTGCGCGTCCGTGACGGGCTCACGCTGCTGCTCGTCTCTCACGACATCGGCGTGGTGCAGAACCTGTGCGACGAGGTCGTCGTCATGAAGGACGGCCGCATCGTCGAGGAAGGGCCTACCGAGAAGGTGCTGCTGCAGCCCCAGGTGGCGTACACGCGGCGGCTGCTGGCGTCCATCCCCGTCATCGACGCCGACGCCTCGTGATGCGTCCGGGCAGGACCATCGACGCCGACGCCTCGTGATGCGTCCAGCCCGGGTCGGCGGGGCGGGCGCCGGCGTCGGCGGCCGCCGATAGGTTCGGATCATGGCCCCCGGAATCGTTCCGCCGTACCTGCTCGCCCGTATCGCCGCCGTGCAGGAAGAGGGCTGGGCGCGCGCCGCCGAGGCGGCCCGCTCGACGCTCGCCGCGCCGCGCGAGTATCGCCCGGTGAGGTCGCGGCTGCGACTGTCGATCCAGGAGCCCGGCACCCTCGTCGCCGAGGCCACGCCGGCTCCCGACCGCGAGATCTCCGACGCCCGGCAGCGCGAGGTCCTGCCCGGCGTGCGCGTGCGCGGCGAGGACGACCCCGCCACCGGCGACTCCGCCGTCGACGAGGCGTTCGACGGGCTCGGGGCGACCTACGACTTCTGGTGGGACGCGTTCGCCCGCGACAGCATCGACGGCTCGGGCAGCTCGCTGCTGGCGACGGTCCACTACGGCCGCGACTACGACAACGCGTTCTGGAACGGCGAGCGCATGGTTTTCGGCGACGGCGACGGCGAGGTGTTCCGCGGCTTCACCGGGTCTCTCAGCGTCATCGCACACGAACTCGCGCACGGCGTGGTCGAGGACGAGGGCGGGCTCCTCTACCGCGGGCAGTCGGGTGCGCTCAACGAGTCCATCGCCGACGTGTTCGGCGCGCTCGCCGAGCAGCACCGCAACGGGCAGACGGCCGACGAGGCGAGCTGGCTCATCGGCGAGGGCATCTTCACGGATGCCGTGCAGGGGCGCGCGCTGCGGTCCCTCGCCGCTCCCGGCACCGCGTACGACGACGACGTGCTCGGGAAGGACCCGCAGCCGGCGCACATGCGCGACTACGTCGACACCCGCGACGACAACGGCGGCGTGCACATCAACTCCGGCATCCCGAACCACGCGTTCTACCTCGTCGCGACTGCGCTGGGCGGCCACGCCTGGGAGAAGGCGGGTCTCATCTGGTACCGCACGCTCACCTCGGGAACGGTGCCGTCGACGGCGGACTTCACGACGTTCGCCCGCGCCACCCTCGCCGCGGCGGCTGCGGAGTACGGTGAGAAGTCGGAGGAGGTCGATGCCGTCCGCGCCGGGTGGACGGGCGTCGGCGTGATCCCGGATGACCCAGAACCCGACGCCTGAGACGACCGGATCGACCGAGCCGCGGCCCGCGGTCGAGGTCGACGTCGCGCGCACCGGCGGTATCGCCGGCATCACCCGCCGCTGGTCGGCCCAGCCGCCCGAGACCGAGGCGCCCGAGTGGATCTCGCTGATCGACCGCTGCCCGTGGAACGAGGCGCATCCGCCAGCCGACGCCACCGGAGCGGACGTTCCGGACGATGCGGACACCGCCGCCGACGCCCCGGACACCGCCGTCGCGGAGCGGATCCGCCCGGACGCCCCGGACGCCCCGGACGAAGCTGTCGCGCAGCGGATCGGGGTGCCGGTCCCCCACGGCGCGCAGGCGGCGCCTGCCGAACCCCGCAGTCCGATGCCCGACAGCTTCGTGTGGTTCATCCGGGCGAGCTGGTCGGGGACGGATCCGCGCGAGGCGGAGCTGTACGACGACGAGGTCGTCGGCGCCTGGCGCGAACTCGTCGACGCCGTGCGCGAGTGGAGTCGCAGCGGCGCGTCCACGGGGCCCGAGCGGCCGGGCCGGTGACGCTCAGCGGGTGAAGATGCCCTTCTTCTTCACCGGGGTGAGGGCCTTCTGCATGTAGATGGTCCCGAGCCACCGCCCGAACTTGAATCCCACGCGGCCCATGCGGCCGACCTCGACGAAGCCGAGCTTCTCGTGCAGGGCGATCGAGCCCTCCGCGCCCTTGTCGCTGATCACGGCGACCATCTGGCGGATGCCGACCGCTTCACTCGCCTCGATGAGCGCCTCGAGCAGCGCCTTGCCCAGGCCCTTCCCGGTCGCCGCCTGCCCGAGGTAGATCGAGTTCTCGACCGAGTACCGGTACGCCGACTTGCTCGACATCGGCTGCACCAGCGCGTACCCGAGGATCTGCCCCGACGGCGACTCGGCGACGAGGAACGGAAGGCCCTGCTTGGCCAGGCCGTCGCGCTTCTTGCGCCACTTTCCGACAGACCAGGTGTCTTCGTCGAAGGTCACCACGGAGTTGGTGACGTAGTAGTTGTAGATCTCGCGGATGTCGGGCATGTCGCGGTCCTCGACGGGCCGGATGGTGAAAGAGAAGGGACGCTCGGGCTCGGGCTGACGCTGCAGATGCCGAGGCAGGCGACGCCGATCCTTCTCGTATTCCTCCTCGAGCATGAGGTCCTCCTCGATGTCCGGTGTGCGGGGCGCCCTAAGCGGGCAGCCGCCAGTCGACGGGGGTCGCGCCCTGCTGCGCGAGCAGTTCGTTGGCGCGCGAGAACGGCCGCGATCCGAAGAAGCCCCGGCTGGCCGACAGGGGCGACGGATGGGGCGACTCGATGATGGGCGTCGCTCCGAGCAGCGGCCGCAGGTTCGCGGCATCCCGCCCCCAGAGGATCGCGACGAGCGGCTGGTCGCGGGCGACGAGGGTGCGGATGGCGTGCTCGGTCACCTTCTCCCACCCCCAGCCTCGATGGGATGCCGGAGCCCCGGGCGCGACGGTCAGCACGCGGTTGAGCAGCATGACGCCCTGGTCGCTCCACGCGGACAGGTCGCCGTGCGGGGCGCGCGGGATGCCGAGATCGGCCTCGAGCTCCTGGTAGATGTTGGCGAGGCTCCGCGGCAGCGGCCGGACGTGCGCGTCGACGGCGAACGACAGTCCGATCGGATGCCCCGGCGTCGGGTACGGGTCCTGCCCGACGATGAGCACCTTCACCTCGGGCAGCGGGCGCTGGAACGCGCGCAGCACGCGGTCCCCGGCTGGCAGGTAGTGGCGGCCCTCGGCGACCTCGGCCCGGAGCCGGTCGCCCAGCGCGGCGATGTCGGGCGCCACCGGAGCGAGTGCCGTCGACCAGTCGGGGTCGATGAGGCCCCCGTCGGCGAGCTCAGGCAGCGTCAGTGGCATCACGGCGCCTCGGCCCTCGTCGCCGTCGTCGTCATGACGAGCTCGACGCCGCCCTCGACCGTCGTCGCCGCGAACGAGACCGTCGCCGCCGAGAGCTCGTGGAGCGAGGTGACGTGGGTGCCGCCGCAGGGGATGCGCGCAGAGACGCCGGGCAGCTCGCACACCCACGTGCGGCGGTCGGCCAGGGCA
>NZ_JBJDRL010000116.1:0-4870 GCF_044987475.1 Microbacterium sp. ZW CA_36 | reverse complement strand
GGGTCGGCGGCCGTCGTGTCTGCGTCACGATCGTCGGCGTCGTGCTCTGGGAACGTGACCCGCGCGGGCTGTGCCACCGGCGTCAGCGCGGCCAGGCGGGCGAGCCAGTGCAGGGCGGTCGCGTCGTCGAACGGAGCGAGGTCTGCGCGCACGCGCCCTTCGAGCTCGACGGCGACGGACTCGAGCCTCTCCACCAGGTCGAGCGGGTAGTGGTAGGCGACGCGGTGCTCGTCCCACTCGTCGCGGTCCTCGATATAGACGTCGCCGGGGCTGCGCAGCACGCCATCGCGGTCGAGGTACGGTTGCGCGGGCTCGCGCCGGACGACGTCGAGGTCCATGTCGATCCCGGTCGGGAGGCCGGCATCCCATCGCACATCCCAGGCGATGTCGATGTACACGCGCGTCGAGTGCGGGGCGGCGTTGTGCGTGTAGGCGAAGTCGCCGCTCGGCGGGATCAGCGTGACGCTGTCGTGCTCGGCGGCGAACTCGCGCCCCGGTCGCGCGTTGTTCCAGCCGGCGGGCTGCCCGAGCCAGTCGCCCCAGCGATCGCTGCCGAGGTAGATCTCGTCGTTGACCCAGTGGGCGCCGCCGTCCCACTTGCGCCAGCGGAACTGCAGCGCGGTCCCGACTGCGGGTCGGTCGGGATGGTGCGGATGAGGCTGCTCGTCGGCGTCGGCGGTCACCTCGCGAGTCTAGGCTGGAGGCGTGACATCTGCGCTCCGCCCGCCCCAGCTGGTGGTCGAGACCCGCGAGATCGAGCACGTCGACGACCTCCTCACGTACGCCTCGCCCGACGAGCCGCTCGCGTGGCTGCGGCGCGGCGACGGCATCGTCGGCATCGGATCCGTGGGCGGGTACGAGCGGGGGCCGCAGAGCGATCCCGGCCTCGCCCCTGCGACCCTGGCGACTCCGGCCGACACATGGCGCCGGATCGCCGAGGCAGCCGAGGTCGACGACCCGGTGGGCCTTCCGGGCACGGGTCTCGTCGCCTTCGGCACGTTCGTCTTCGACGACAGCTCTTCAGGCACGAGCCGTCTCGTGGTCCCGCAGACCGTCATCGGTCGCCATCACGGGCGGTCATGGGTGACCCGCATCCGCACGGCCGACACCGAGCTTCACGTCGCCGCTGTCGAGCCGACGCCGTACGGCCCCTACTGGTCGGCGACCCTCGGCCCCGGCACTCTCAACCCGGCCGGCTATCAGGCCGCGGTGCGGCAGGCCGTGGACGCGATCGTCCGCGGCGAGCTCGAGAAGGTCGTGCTCGCGCGCGACCTCGTGGGCACGATCCCGGCCGGCGCCGACCTGCGCAGGCTCGTCCGCGCCCTGGCCGACGACTATCCCGACACCTGGACCTTCGCCGTCGACGGGCTCATCGGCGCGAGCCCCGAGACCCTCGTGACGGCCTCGCGCGGCGTCGTGACCGCACGCGTGCTCGCCGGGACGATCCCCCGCGGCACCGACGCGCACGACGACACCGCGGCATCCACCTCCCTCGCGCACAGCGGGAAGGACCTCGACGAGCACCGCTACGCCGTGCAGAGCGTGCTCGCGACGCTCGGTCCGCACGTCAGCCACCTGAGCGCCGATCCCGAGCCCTTCACGCTCAAGCTGCCGAACCTGTGGCATCTGGCGACCGATGTCGCCGGCGACCTCGCCGACCACGCCTCGGCGCTCGACCTCGTGGCGGCGCTGCATCCGACGGCGGCCGTCGCCGGGACGCCACGGGATGCCGCGCTCGACCTCATCCGCCGACTCGAGCCGTTCGACCGCCGCCGGTACGCCGGCCCGGTCGGGTGGGTCGACGGCGACGGGAACGGCGAGTGGGCCATCGCCCTGCGGTGCGCCCAGATCGGCGCGACCCCTCGACGGGCTCAGGAACCGGCCCCGGCGGACGCGGCCGACAGCGACACCATTCCCGTCGTCGCCCACGCCGGCGCTGGAATCGTCGCACAGAGCAACCCCGAGACGGAGCTGCTCGAGACCCGCGTGAAGTTCCGCCCGATCGTCGACGCCCTCGCCTGAGCGAGGCGCCGGGGGTGGAGCGTGCATCCTGGCGAGACGACAAGGCGCGGACGAGACGGTGGGTGAACCCCACAGTCTCGTCCGCGCACTGTCGTCTCGCGCGACCGCAGCGCGCGGAGGCGACGGCAGCGCGCGGAGGCGACGTCAGCGCGCGGAGGCGACGTCAGGGCGCGGAGGCGACGTCAGCTCGCGGCGAGCCGCGCCTTCTCGGCCTCGACGTCGAAGGTCGCGACCGGCCAGTGCGGGTCGATCTCCTCCAGAGCCTCGAGGAGCAGGTGCTGCACCGCCAGGCGCGCGTACCACTTGCGGTCGGCGGGCACGACATGCCACGGAGCGTGATCGGTCGAGGTGCGCTCGAAGACGGTCTGGTACGCCGCCATGTACGACGGCCAGAGCTCCCGCTCGTCGACGTCGCCGGGGTTGTACTTCCAGTGCTTGTCGGGCCGCTCGAGCCGCTCCATGAGCCGCGACTTCTGCTCCTCGGGCGAGATGTGCAGCATCACCTTGACGACCCGGGTCCCGGTGTCGGTGAGGCGCTTCTCGAACTCGTTGATGGCGCCGTAGCGGCGCTCGATCTCTTCGGCAGGCGCGAGCTGTCGCACGCGGCCGATCAGCACGTCCTCGTAGTGCGAGCGGTCGAAGACTCCGATGAGCCCCGACACCGGAAGACGCCGCTCGACCCGCCACAGGAAGTCGTGCTCGAGCTCTTCAGGGGTCGGCTTCTTGAACGCCGAGAGCACGACGCCCTGCGGGTCGACCGAGCCGACCACGTGCCGGATGATCCCGCCCTTGCCGGCCGAGTCCATGGCCTGCAGCACCAGCAGCACGGCGGCATCCGTCGCGTCCACGCGGCTGCGCGCGTAGAGCCGCTCCTGATACTCGTCGAGTTCGGCCGCGCCCGCCTCCAGGTCCTCCGCGGCCTGGATCTTGTCCTTCGCATAACCCGGCGTCGAACGGGTGTCGACGTCGGCGAGGCGGAACCCCTCGCCGACCCGGAGGAGATCGGCGACGTCACCGATCCAGTGCTTCTGACTCGAGGCGATCATGGAGCCATCATGGCGTGCTTCGGCCGGCGGCGACCAGGATCGACCCACCGCGCGCGCCGGATCTGTGCGCGACGATCGGGCGCGTCGGTCAGCGCTCCAGCGGCACTTCGATGAGCTGGCGACCCTCGACCGCCGTCGTGAGCGCCTGATCGAGCGCGGACCGGGTCGTGACCCGCCGGTACTCCCAGCCGTACGCGAGCGCGAGCTGTTCGAGGTTCACCTCGTGCGGCGTGTACAGCACTCGATCTATGACCTCGGAGCCTGCCACGGCGGCCACCTCCAGGCCGTCGAAGATGGTGCCGCCGCCGTCGTTGCCGACCACGAGCTGGATGCGCGGCTGCTCCTCGTGCGGCGGCAGCAGCAGGGCGCCGACGTCGTGCAGCAGTGCGAGGTCGCCCAGCAGCACGCGCGTGACGCCCGCGACGCCGGCCGACTGGCTCGCCACCGCGATGCCGGTCGCGGTGGCGATCGTGCCGTCGATGCCCGCGAGCCCGCGATTCGCATGCACCGGCACCTTCTTGCCCGCCAGCACCTGATCGGCCACCCGCACCAGCCGCGACGAGCCGAACACGAGGCGGTCGTGAGGCCAGGAGGCCCGCCAGACGGCGTCGACGAGGGCGGCGCGATCGATCGGCGCGCGGATGACCTCGAGCTCTGCGGCGATCGCACCCAGCCGCTCCCCCGGGACCGCCGACGAGAGGCCGTCGGCGTCAGGGGCAGGAGGCGTGAGATCGACGGATGCCGCGCGCGAGGCCTGCAGCCATTCCCCGAGCCAGGCGCGGTCGGGGTCCCCCGTCGCGACGGCGATGCGGTCGGCCGCGAACGTGACGCCGTTGAGGTTGAGGGGTTCGCCGGGGCCGCGCACGGCCACGACCTCGACATCCTCGTCGGAGAGGAGCGCCGCGGCCTCGCGGCTGAGCGTCGGGTGCCCGAGCACGACCACGCGCTCGATGCGACCGCCGAGCTCGGGCTCGCGCAGCAGCTCCCGGTATCCGTGCACGAGATGGCGCCCGAAGCGGGCACCGCTCACGATCTCGGCGACGAGGGGCCACCCGCCCACGTGCGCGAGCTCCTCGGCCTCGGCGCCGGCATCTGCTCCTGCGAGCACGATCGTGCGCGGTCCGCGCTGGAGGACGAGCGGCGCATCCTCCGGCTCGGTAGGGACGTCGGACTCGCCGATCCCGCCGCCGCCCTGGTAGAGCGCTCCGGATGCCTCGTCCTCGGCCTCGGCGTCCACGGGCGGCCCATCGGGGTCGTCGTCGACGGCGGTGTCGAGCTCCGCCGCGGGGACGCCCATCCACGTGGGGAGCGCTCCGGCGAGCGGCTCGCGGTACGGCAGGTTCAGGTGCACCGGGCCGGGCGCGCGCGTTCCGGCACCGAGGGCGGCGGCGACGGCCTCGTCGGCGAGCGCCCGCAGCATCGCGCTCTGCTCGTGCGTGCCGTCCGGGTCGACCGCCTCCGGCACCGGCACGTCGGCCTCGAGCCGCACGCTGGGTGCGAACATCCCGGGCTGGCGCGTGGTCTGGTTGGCGCCGACGCCGCGCAGCTCGGGCGGGCGGTCGGCCGTGAGCAGCAGGAGCGGCACACCGGCGTGGTGGGCTTCGAGCGCGGCGGGCAGCAGGTTGGCGACCGCTGTGCCGGAGGTGCAGACCACGGCCGCCGGCATCCGTGTCTCCCGCCCGATGCCGAGCGCCGTGAAGCCGGCGACACGCTCGTCGATGCGCACGTGCAGGCGGATGGCGCCCCGCCGCTCGAGCTCCGCGGCGACGAGCGCCAGCGACTGCGAGCGCGAGCCGGGACTG
>NZ_JBJDRL010000115.1:0-4989 GCF_044987475.1 Microbacterium sp. ZW CA_36 | reverse complement strand
TCTGCGGGCCGAAGACGGCAGCCGCGCCGCGCGTGCCGAGGAGCGGGTTGGTCACGTCGCTGAGCACCGTCACGCCTTCCGGCGGCAGCGCGACGAGGCCGGACAGGTCGGCCGCCGACACCGCGGCAACACCCCGCGCACCGTCGACGATGGGTGCGCCCGCCGCATCCGTGAATCGCGCCCCGAGCGCCGTGAGCATGCCCGTGCCGCCGTCGGTGGACGAGCTCGAGCCGATGCCGAGCACCAGCCGCGAGACGCCGTGCGCCAGCGCGGCGGCGATGGCCTCGCCGAAGCCCCGGGTGTGCGCGTCGAGCGGACGCAGCCGGGGCGGCGCCCCGAGCAGTTCGATGCCGCTCGTGTTCGCGAGCTCGACGACGGCGGTTCCGCGCGGGGCATCCGCCGTGGCGGGCAGCAGCACCCAGGACGCCTCGACCGGCGTGCCCTCGGGGCCTGTCACCGTGACGGGCATGCGCCGGGCACCCGGCACCGCGGCCGCGAAGGCGTCGACGGTGCCCTCGCCGCCGTCGGCCATCGGCATCAGCCGGACGTCGTCGGACGGCCGCACCCGCGACCACCCGCCGGCGAGGGCCTCGGCCGCCGCGGCCGCGCCGATGGTGCCTTTGAACGAATCGGGGGCGATCACGACGGTGCGGGCCATGGCGTCATTCTCCTCGGGAGCGCACGGCGGCGCCTGTGATGGCGACATCCGAGCGGGAAAGCGTTATCCTGCAGAACATGGTATCCATGGACCAGCCGGAAGCCGAGCCCGCACCGCCACGCGCGGTCATCGCCACCGGAACCGGCCGCTACGGCGACCCCTGGCATCCGTTCCCCGCCACCTCCGCGCGCATCGCGGCTGCGCTGCGCTCCGACGGCTGGGACGTCACGGTCGATGACGATGTCGACCACGCGCTCGCGACCCTCGATGGCGTCGACCTGCTCATCGTCAACGCGGGCGACCCCTGGCGCGAGGGCGGCACCGAGCTCACCCACCGCGCCGATCCCGCCGCCGACGCCGGCCTGCGAGCCGCGATCGCGCGCGGCGTCGGGCTCATCGCCATCCACGCAGCGCTGTCGACCCTGCGCGATCATCCGGCCTGGCGCGAGGCGATCGGCGGCGAATGGCAGCCGGGTCTGTCGTGGCATCCGCCGGTCGGCGACGCGCGCGTCAGGATCGTCGACGGCGATCACCCTGTGACCGAGGGGATGCCGCCGATCGACGTCTTCGACGAGCGCTACAGCGATCTCGTCGTCGACGACGGTGCGCGCGTGCTCGCCGTTCACGACGTCGACGGCGTCGAGCATCCCGCGGTCTGGGTGCGCGAGCAGCCGACCCGAGCGGTCGTGTCATCGCTGGGCCACGACGAGCGCGCGTTCGACGCCCCCGCCCATGTGGCGCTGCTGCAGCGGGCGGCGCGCTGGGCCGCGCGGGTCTGACACCTCCCGCCGGAAGGCCTGCCACCGGACGCCCTGGACAGGTCAACCGCGCGTCCACAGGAGAGTGAAAGGAATCAACCTCCTGTGGAAGGCCGGTTGACCTGTTCGGACGCGGGGCCACCGCATCCGCCTCCCCCCCCCGGGTACCCGACAAGGACGCCGCACCGGAGCGGGCAGAATGGGATGCGACGCCGCTCGGCGAACCGACCGCAGCTGAATCCGACCAACGGAGTGACATGACCTGGCTCGTGACCGGAGGTGCCGGCTACATCGGCGCCCACATCGTCCGCGCGCTCGCCGACGCGGGCCTCTCGCCCGTCGTCATCGACGACCTCTCGAGCGGACACGCCGGCTTCGTGCCCGAGGGCGTGCCGTTCGTCACGGGCTCGATCCTCGACGCCGACCTCGTCGAGCGCACGCTCCGCGAGCACCGGGTCGAGGGCGTCATCCACCTCGCCGGCTTCAAGTACGCCGGCGTCTCGGTGCAGCGCCCCCTGCACACCTACGCGCAGAACGTCGAAGGCACGCGGGCGCTCCTCGCCGCGATGCAGGCGGCGGATGTCGCCCACCTGGTGTTCTCGTCGTCGGCCGCCGTCTATGGCACGCCCGACGTCCCGCTCGTGACGGAGGACCTGCCCAAGCGCCCGGCATCGCCGTACGGCGAGTCCAAGCTCATCGGCGAGTGGCTCATCCGCGACCAGGCGATCGCCACCGCCGCGTCGGAGCACGCGCTGCGCTACACCGCGCTGCGCTACTTCAACGTCGTCGGTTCCGGCGACCCCGCCGTCTACGACACCAGCCCGCACAACCTGTTCCCGCTGGTCTTCGAGGCGCTCATCGAGGGCCGCACACCGCGCATCAACGGCGACGACTACGACACCCCCGACGGCACCAACGTGCGCGACTACGTCCACGTCGCCGACATCGCCGCCGCCCATGTCGCCGCTGCCCAGCGCCTGCTCGCGAACCGGCCGATCGAGCCTGCGTACAACCTCGGCTCGCAGAACGGGCTGAGCGTGCGCGAGATCATGGACGCCATGGCGCGGGTCACGGAGATCGGCTTCACGCCCGAGATCGCGCCCCGCCGGCCGGGCGACCCCGACCGCATCGTCGCGACCGGCGAGCTCGCCGCCCGCGATCTCGACTGGAAGAACCGCTACACCGTCGACGAGATGGTGCGGAGCGGCTGGGAAGCCCGCCGCGCCGCGCACGACTGATACGCGTCCTTCGCCCCGCCTCCATAGGCGGCGCGCCGCCGCGGGTACTCGGGGGGCGCGACACGCCGCAACGACCCCGCGGATGCCGCACTTCGTGACACCCGAACGACGAGCGCGGGACTCGGAGGCACGAAACGCCGCAACGACCCCGCGGATGCCGCACTTCGTGACACCCGAACGGCAATCGCGGACCCGCAGGTGGCGCGGGGAAGCGAACTCAGCGGGCGGGCGCTGTGCTCGCCCGCACCACGAGCCGCGTCGGCACCGTCTCGAACGCGGCGGGAGCGCCGGCCTCGATGCCCTCGACGAGCGCCGCGACCGCGCGCGATCCGAGCGCGTCGAAGTCCTGGCGCACCGTGGTGAGCGGCGGGCGGTAGTCGGCGGCATCCGCAACGTCGTCGAAGCCGACGACACTCACGTCCGCCGGCACCGCGCTGCCCGCCTCGGCGAATGCGCGGAGCAGGCCGAGCGCCATCTGGTCGTTGGCCGCCGCCACCGCGGTGGGCCCGCCCGGCGCCCGGACCGCCGCGGCGACGCGCCCGGCGAGCCCAGCACCGGCGGCGGCGGCCCAGTCGCCGCTCCAGTGCGGCTCGGCCTCCAGGCCCGCGCCCTCGAGCGCGCGTCGCATGCCCGCTTCGCGCGAGCGCGCCTCGAGCCATTCCTCGGGCCCGGCGACCCGGCCGATGCGGCGATGGCCGAACTCGATGAGGTGCGAGATGGCGAGGGCGGCGCCGGCCTCCTGCTGCTCGGCGCCCGGCCCGGTGTGCAGCGCGGCGATGGCGACCCCCGGGTGCGCACCGGTGAGGGCCGTCAGCGTCGCTGCGTGCGGTGCGAGCACGATGAGCCCGTCCACGCCCTGGCCGAGCAGCCGATCGGCCGCATCGCGGACGGATGCCTCGTCCGAGGCATCCGAGTACGCCGTCGCGATCCAGCGTCCGGCGTGGCGGGCGGCCGCCTCGAGCGCGGCGATGCCGACCGCGGGCCCGTACAGCGTCGCATCGGAGGCGATGACTCCCAGGGTGCGGGTCGTGCGGGTGCCCAGGGTGCGTGCGGCGTTGTTGACCCGGTAGCCGAGCGCGGCGATCGCCTGCAGCACGCGGTCGCGGGTCTCCGGCCGGATGTTCGGATGCTCGTTGATGACGCGCGACACCGTCTGCGTCGACACGCCGGCGACCCGCGCCACGTCGCGCACGCCCACGCGGGTGGGATCGGCGGGCAGCGGCCTCGTGTCGTCCATGGCGCACACCCTATCCGCGCAGCGGCACCCCTGCGGACTCGGGCGATCCTCAGCGACTCGGCTCGTGCGGGCAGCCGAGTCGCAGTCAATGCGCCGACCCGCGCACCGACGAACCCGCCGCGGTTCGCCGTGTCGGTGGCACGCTGGAGTCATGGGTGCACGCTCTCCGAAGACGCGCCGGCCGACGCTGCGCGCGCGGCTGCTGACCGCCCTCGCCGGCGACCCCGATGGCACGCCGCCCTGGGTGCGGGCCCTCGCCGAGGGCGACGACGCCGGGTACTTCGCCGACGGCGGCGCCGTATGGACGGTGCACGCGGGCACGGGAACGTTCGTCGCCGGCATCCGGGCGCTGCTCATCCAGGCGCTGCACCCGGGCGCGATGGCGGGCGTCCACGACTTCTCGCGCTACCGGGACGATCCGATCGGGCGCCTCACGGGCACCGTCCGGTGGATCATCTGCGTCACCTACGGCTCGACCGCACAGGCCGCGCGAGAGACACAGCGCGTTGCGCGGCTGCACGAGCGGGTGGAGGGCTCGTACGAGTCCGCCGCGGGCGAGCGCGCCTATTCGGCGGCCGACGCCGACCTCGTCGAGTGGGTGCACCTCGCCTTCACGGAGGCGTTCCTCGGTGCGCACCAGCGGTGGGGCGGACCGATCCCGGGCGGTCCCGACGCGTACGTCCGGGAGTGGGCGCAGGCCGGGCGCCTCATGCGCCTGGAGAACCCCCCGCTGACCGAGGCCGAGCTGCTCGCGCGGATGGACGGGTTCTTCGCCCGCGGCGAGCTCCGCCGCGACGAGCGCGTGGACGACGTGGTGCGGTTCCTCCGCGCGGCGC
This sequence comes from Microbacterium sp. ZW CA_36, assembly GCF_044987475.1. Lineage (NCBI taxonomy): Bacteria > Bacillati > Actinomycetota > Actinomycetes > Micrococcales > Microbacteriaceae > Microbacterium > Microbacterium sp. ZW CA_36. The sequence goes on along the minus strand of NZ_JBJDRL010000115.1, from coordinate 262 downwards.
CCTTCACGGGCGTCATGCGCATCGCCTACCGGGTGCTGTTCGCGGCGGCCGTCGCCAGCCTGCCGCGCAGCTACCGGCGCCTGCTCGGACTGCGCCGGTCTCCGCTTCCCGTGGTGACCCTCACGAGGATCGTGCTCGCGGTGTCGGCGAAGGCGCTCGAGGAAGGCCCGCGCGCGCAGGATTTCGCCCGGCAGCGGCTCCGCCGGCTCAGCGGCACCCCGTCGGCGACCCCCGGTGCGACCGCCGCGCACTGACGTCATGC
>NZ_JBJDRL010000114.1:0-5262 GCF_044987475.1 Microbacterium sp. ZW CA_36 | reverse complement strand
CGTCGCGACGCCGTCGCCCCGCGGGCCGCCGCCCGCGACGCCGCCGCCCTGAGCGGGCGCCCGCTCGCCGAGTGATCCGGTCGTCGGGCGGGACGCGGCATCCGTCCCCTCAATAGACTCGACGACATGACCGTCGCCTCCACGCCCGCGCTCGAAGCCGATCGCCAGTACCTGATCGCCCTCATCCAGGACGAGGCGGTGTTCCACGGGGACTTCACGCTCTCGAGCGGCAAGAAGGCGACGTACTACGTCGACATGCGCAAGCTCACCCTCGACCACCGGGCGGCGCCGTCCATCGGACGCATCATGCTCAACCTCATCCGCGACGTCGACGGCATCGTCGCGGTCGGCGGGCTCACGCTCGGCGCCGACCCCATCGCGAACGCCGTGATGCACGAGTCCGCCCGCACCCACAAGCCGCTCGACGCGTTCGTCGTGCGCAAGGAGCCCAAGGACCACGGCCGCGGGCGCCAGGTGGAGGGGGCGGATGTCGCGGGCAAGCGTGTCGTCGTGCTCGAGGACACCTCGACCACGGGTCAGTCCGCGCTCAAGGCCGTCGAGGCGCTGCGCCGCGAGGGAGCGGAGCCCGTGGCCGTCGCGGTCATCGTCGACCGCAAGACCGGGGCCCAGGCCGCCGTCGAGGCCGAGGGCCTGCAGTGGCTGGCGGCGATCGACCTCGACGACCTCGGGCTCGAACCGCAGTAGTTCATCTCCGCCGGGATGTCACAGGGCGGCGCCGGCCGGTGTCTCCATGTCGAAGGACTCGTTCCCACGACACGGAGGAAGACATGACTGAGACGACCCGCATCCCCGCGACCGAGGTCACCGGCGTCTACGGCGCCCTGGTCAAGGCGGCGGCCCGGAAGATGATCGGCCGTGTGCCCGACTCGGTCGGCGTGCTGTGGCACCACAAGGCCGTGATGAAGGACGCGATGGGCATCGGGCAGAAGGTCGAGCACTGGCACGAGCTCGACCCGAACCTGGCGACCTACGCCGCGATGGCGGCGGCTGCGACCATCGGCTGCAGCTTCTGCCTCGACTTCAACTACTTCGCGTCGCACAACCGCGGCGTCGACGCCGCCAAGGTCCGCGAGGTCCCGCGCTGGCGCGAATCGGCGGTCTTCACGCCGCTCGAGCGTCAGGTCATGGAGTACGCCGAGGCGGCGAGCCAGACGCCGCCGGCGGTGACCGACGAGCTGTCCGACGCGCTGCTCGCCCAGCTCGGCGAGGCGGGACTCATCGAGCTCGCGGCACGCGTCGCGTTCATGAACATGTCGGCCCGCATGAACGTGGCGCTCGGCATCCGCTCCGAGCAGTTCGCGGACTCGTGCGGCCTGCCGCCCCTGGCCCAGCGACCGGCCGTCGCGGCCCGCGCGTAGGCTCGCCGTCATGAGCACCGCCCACGTCGACGATCCCTTCGTGGAGCATCGCAACCTGCTCTTCACCGTGGCGTACGAGATGCTCGGCTCGGCGGCCGACGCCGAGGACGTGCTGCAGGAGTCGTGGCTGCGCTGGGCCGCGGTGGACCACGCAACCGTGCAGGAGCCGCGCGCCTACCTCGTCCGCGTCGTGACCCGCCAGGCGCTCAACCACCTGCGCACGGTGTCGCGGCGCCGAGAGGACTACGTGGGCGAGTGGCTCCCCGAACCGCTGCTCACGAGCCCTGACGTGGCGGAAGACGTCGAGCTCGCCGAGAACCTCTCGATCGCGATGCTCACCGTGCTCGAGACGCTCGGCCCCGCCGAGCGCGCCGTGTTCGTCCTGCGCGAGGTTTTCGATGTGCCGTACGACGAGATCGCGGATGCCGTGGGCAAGACGCCTGCGGCCGTGCGGCAGATCGCGCACCGGGCGAAGGACCATGTCGCCGCCCGGCGACCGCGTGTGCGCGTGGTGCCCGCGGAGCACGAGGAGGCGGTCGAACGGCTCGTCGCGGCGCTCAACACGGGCGACCTGCAGGGGCTGATGGACGTGCTCGCGCCCGAAGTCGTGTCGGTCGCCGACGGTGGCGGCAAGGTGCGGGGTGCCGCGCGGCGTCCGGTCGTCGGCGCGGAGCGCCTCGCGCGCTACCTCATCGGCGGCATGTCGAAGCTCGAGGGCACGCTCGTCGCGTCGGCGACCTGGGTCAACGGCCAGCCGGGGATCCGGGTGGAGCTCGACGGTCAGCTCGCCGGCGTCGTCAGCCTGACCGTCGAGGACGGGCGCATCACGCGGATCTACTCGATCGCGAACCCCGACAAGCTCGGGTGGCTCGATGTGGAGGCGGAGGTCGGGCGCTGATCGCCGGATCAGTCGCCGCGTCCGCGCCCGCGCCACAGCTGCCAGACCACGACGACCAGCGCGGTCAACGCGATGAGCGCGGAGATCGAGAGCAGCAGCGTCTGCTCGGCGGACGAGATCACGGGCGCCTCCCCTCAGCGGCATCCGCGACGACCTTCGCGATGCGCGCGGCGCGCGTCTCGGCCCGGCGGGCCGCGTCGACGCTCGCGATGCCGATCTTGCGGGTCGAGGGCGGGAAGGCGTCCCATGCGCTGCGCGCGGTCGGGACCGCGTCGAGGGCCGCGGCGAGGTCGTCGGGCTCGCGCAGCGCCTCGGCGTTGTCGAGCACGGTCCACGATCCGTTCTGCTGGGCGAGTTCGATGGCACGGATGCCGGCTTCCGTGAGCAGGCCGTCGGCCTCGAGCTGCGCGACCCGCGCCTTGTTGGTCGCCGCCCAGCCGCTCGAGGGGCGTCGCGGGGCGAACCACAACCCGCCGCGGTGCTCATCGAACGAGCGCACGGGGCCGTCGATCCAGCCGAAGCACAGCGCCTGCTGGATCGCGTCCTCGTAGGCGACGAACTCGAGGTCCGAACCCGGCCGTGCCCGCACCAGCCACGCACCCTTGGACGTGCGATGGTTCGCGTCCAGCCACGCACGCCACGCCGCGGCATCCGCTGCCTCCACCATCTCGCCGTCGTCGAGCGCACCCATGCCGCGACCCTATCGGGAGGCGCCGACGCCGCGGGCGGCGAGATCGCGGACGGCGGCGGCGAGAAGGCTCACGGCCTCGTCGACGAGCGGGTCGGCGAGGTCGCCGTAGCCGAGCACGAGTCGCTCCGGTGCGGGCACGTCGGGCGAGACGCGGTAGCGGCGGATATCGGTGAGTGCGACGTCGTACGCGGCGCCGGCGCGGACCACGTCGGCTGCGCGCACGCCGGGAGGCAGATCGAGCACGAGGTGCAGCCCGGCCGCGATGCCCGACACTCGGCATTCGGGCAGGCGGTGCGCGAGCGCCGCGAGCAGCGCCTCGCGCCGGCGCCGGTAGCGTGCACGGGCGCCGCGCAGGTGACGGTCGAGGCTGCCCGCTGCGAGGAAGCGGGTGAGCGCGAGCTGGTCGATCGTCGAGGGCGTGGCCGCTCCGGCGTCGCGCACGTCATCGCGCAGCCACGGCGGCAGCACCAGCCATCCGATGCCGAGCGCCGGGGTCGCCGTCTTGCTGAGGCTGCCGGCGAGCACCACCCGGTCGGGGGCCATGGCCTGCAGTGCGCCGATCGGCCGGCGGTCGTAGCGGAACTCCGCGTCGTAGTCGTCCTCGATGACGACCCCGTCGCACGCTCGAGCCCACGCGATCAGACCCTCGCGCCGCTCGGCCGACAGCGGCACGCCGACGGGGAACTGGTGCGCGGGCGTCACGAGCGCGGCGCGCGCGCCGGTGCGGACGGATGCCGCCACCAGCGCGTCGACGTCGACACCGTGCTCGTCGACGCGGACGGGCACGGAGCCGAGGCCCTCGGCCGCAGCGACCTGCCGCATGCGCTGCCACGACGGATCCTCGACGAGGAGGGCGCGGTGTCCCAGCCCGCGGAGCGCGCGGGCCAGTCGCCGCATGCCGTCGGCGGCGCCGTGCGTGACGACGACGGCGTCGGCATCCGCCCTCGTGAAGCGCGCGCGCGACAGGTACGCGGCGAGCGCTCCACGGGCAGACGGGACGTCGCCGTCGAGCCGGAACAGCTCGGCGTCGGGGGTGTCAGCCAGCGCCTCGCTCAGGGCGCGCAGCCACAGCGCGCGCGGCGCGTGCCGCAGGTCGGGAACGCCCGGCGCGAGGTCGAAGCGCGGCCGCCGCTGCGGCGTGACGGGCGGGAGCTCGGGACGTGTCGCCGCGACGCCGATGCGCGTCGCGACCCTGGTGCCCGAACCGGTGCGGGCATCGAGGATGCCCTCGGCGGTAAGACGCCCGTACACCTCGGTCACCACCCACCGCGAGACGCCCAGAGATGCCGCGAGCAGCCGGCTGGGGGGAAGCGCCGCACCGGCGGGCAGCCTGCCGGTGGCCACGGCATCCCGCACCGCCAGCTCGAGCCGGACGTGGCGGGGACCGTCGAAGGCCGAGAGATCGAGCAGGGTCTCCCACGCGACCGGATTGGTCTGGACTTCTGCCATGAAATCGGATCGTACTCCCAGACCGCTCAGGTCTCACGATGGGAGCACCCCACCAACCGCAGGAAAGGGAACGCCATGCAGTACCGCACCATCTCCAACGGGTCGACTTCTTTCGAGGTCTCGACCCTGTGCCTCGGCACCATGTTCTTCGGCACACGCACCGACACCGCGACATCCCTCGCCATCCTCGACCGGTTCGCCGACGCGGGCGGCACCTTCGTCGACACCGCGAACAACTACAGCGTCTGGGTCGGCGGCCACGGCCGCGACAGCGAGGACGTGCTCGGGGAGTGGATCCGCCACCGCGGAGGCCTCGGCGACGTGCGCCTCGCCACCAAGCTCGGTGCTGCGAAGAAGGACCCCGCGCTGCCGCTGCAGACCGTCGAGCCGACGAACTACCAGGGACTCTCGGCCGAGGTCGTCGCGCGCGAGGCGCGCCTCAGCCTGCAGCACCTCGGCATCGACCACCTGGACGTGCTGTACGGGCACGTCGACGACCGCGCGACGCCGATCGCAGAGACCGTCGCCGCCTTCGGGCAGCTGCAGCGCGAGGGGCTCGTCGGCATCGCGGGCATCTCGAACGTCGCGCTCTGGCGTCTCGTCGAAGCGCGCGAGGAGGCGCTGCGCCAGGGCGTCGACCCGTACGGTGTCGTGCAGCAGGGCTACAGCTACGTCTACCCGAGCCCGGCAGCCGGGCGCACGAACGACGTGTCGGTCGAGCTTCTGGACTACGTCGATTCGCTGGCCGCAGGCGCAGGCGCAGGCGCAGGGGCAGGCGCAGGCGCATCGGCAGGCGCAGGCGCAGGGGCAGGCGCAGCGGCAGGCGCAGGCGCCGGGGCAGGCGC
>NZ_JBJDRL010000113.1:0-5438 GCF_044987475.1 Microbacterium sp. ZW CA_36 | reverse complement strand
CTCTTCGGGCGGTGAGCATACAGCCCCTTCCGTGCGAGGGGCGGGCGCTGTAGGTTCCGCTCAGACGCCGATCCCGGCGTCGATACCTCACATCTCCCACGACCCCGAGGAGCATCAGTGAACCATCGCACCCGACGCGGCGGCACGATCGCCGCGTCCGCAGTCATCATCGGCGGCCTGACCGTCGCCGCGGTCGGCGCTCCGGCGCTCGCCGCGCCAACTGCCGACACGTCCGACCTGACGGAAGCCGTCACCGCGGCAGGGCTCCAGACCCATCTCGATGCGCTCCAGGCGATCGCGACTGCCAACGGCGGCAACCGCGCAGCAGGGACTCCCGGCTATCTGGCGTCACTCGAGTACGTCGAGGAGGCACTGGGGGAAGCCGGCTACCTCACGCAGCGCCAGCCGTTCTCGTACGAGCTCATCGACTACGAGGGCTCCACGCTCGACCAGACCGCGCCCGGCGACGAGTCGTATGCCTTCGAAGACGACTTCTACCCGATGGAGTACACGGGCAGCGGCACCGTCGAGGCGGCCGTGCAGGCAGTCGACGTGAATCTCTCCGGTGACCGTGCGTCCACGAGCGGCTGCGAATCCGCGGACTTCGCCGGGTTCCTGGCCGGATCCATCGCCCTCATCCAGCGCGGATCGTGCGACTTCAGCGTCAAGGCGACGAACGCCGTGGCGGCCGGCGCGGTCGGCGTCGTGATCTTCAACCAGGGCAATGACGTCGAAGGAGACGACCGGTTCGGTGTCTTCGGCGGCACGCTCGGCACCTCGACCTGGACGGCAACGCCCGTCCCGGTCATCAGCACCTCCTTCGAGGTCGGCGAGGAGTTCGTCGTCACGGCAGGGCTCGTGCTGCGGATCGACGTGGTCACCAACTCGACCACCATCGACACGTGGAACCTGCTCGCCGACACCCCGACGGGCCGCACCGACCGCACGGTCGTCGTCGGCGCCCACCTCGATTCGGTTCCCGCGGGGCCGGGCATCAACGACAACGGCTCGGGCACGGCGTCGCTCATGGAGACGGCGCTGCACCTGGCCGATCTCGGAATCGAGACCGAGAACCGCATCCGCTTCGCGTTCTGGGGCGGTGAGGAGGACGGCCTCCAGGGGTCGAACCACTATGTGGCGCAGCTCAGCAAGGCGGAGGTCAAGGAGCATCTCGTCAACCTGAACTTCGACATGCTCGGCTCGCCCAACGGCGGCCGGTTCGTGTACGACGGTGACGGCGACGCGTTCGGCACCACCGGTCCGAACGGCTCCGACGTGGTGGAGGGCGTCTTCGACGATTGGTTCGCCTCGCAGAACCTGGTCACCGAGCCGACTGCGTTCGACGGCCGCAGCGACTACTTCGCCTTCATCGGCGCGGGCATCCCTGCCGGCGGTCTGTTCTCGGGTGCCGAAGACATCAAGACCGCGGAGCAGGTGACGAAGTTCGGCGGCACAGCGGGTGTGGCGCTCGACCCCTGCTACCACCAGGCGTGCGACACGTCGTCCAACATCAACCCGGTGCTGTTCGAACAGCTGGCCGACGCCGCGGCGCACGCGACGCTGGTCTTCGCCGACACGCAGTCGTCGGTGAACGGCACGGCCAAGGGCAAGGCCCTCGGCCAGTGGTCGCCCGCGTTCAAGGGAGACCGCGCGCTGCGCTGACGATGTGGGGACGGATGCCGCGACCGGCGGCATCCGTCCCTCTCGTCACTTCGCGACGAGCGTCGTCTGGAAGCTGTACATGTCGGGGCGGTAGCAGTGGTGGCCGAACTCGACGGCACGTCCGGAGGCGTCGAAGGCCACCCGCTCCATGGTGAGCACGGGACCGCCCTTGTCGATGTCGAGGAGCCCCGACTCGTCGCCGTGCGCGCGGCGAGCGCCGATCTTCTGGTTCGCCACGCGGATCGTCACGCCCCGCGCGCGCATGATCTCGTAGAGGCCCTTCTGCTGCAGCTGCTCCGTCGTGATGTCGGCGAAGTCGAGCGGCAGGTAGTTCGTGAGCACCGCGACCGGCACGCCGTCGGTCGAGCGCTGGCGCCGGAGGTAGACGATGTCCGAGCCGACGGGAACGCGCAGCGCCTCGGCCGTCACCGGATCGGCCGGGCGGGTGTCGTGCTCGAGGACGAGTGTTCCCGGTTCGTGCTGCGAGTTCTTGAGGTCCTCGTAGAGACTGGTCAGCTCGACCTGACGGGTGACCTGGCCTTGGACGACCTGCGTGCCGATGCCTCGCCGCCGTACGAGCAGGCCCTTGTCGACGAGCTCCTCCATCGCGCGCCGGATCGTCGGCCGCGACAGTCCCGCACGCTGGCCGATCGCGATCTCGTTCTCGAGGCGCGCGCCCGGTGGGATCTCACCGGAGCGGATCGCCCGTTCCATCGCGCTCGACACCTGGAAGTACAGCGGCACCGGACCGGTGCGATCCAGGTCGGCGAGCAAGTCGTCCAGCTTGACCACGTCGTCTGCCATCACACACTCCAAGTCCCGACAGCATAATGTCCCGACAATGCTACATCGTCGCCACTTTGTCAGTCGACCACGGCGCGGAGTGTCGTAGGCTCGATCGTTGTGTTATTGTCAGGACAAATTGTCCACCGATGCGGGCGTCGATCGGCGCACGCGGAGAGTTGTACAGCGGAGTATGACCGAGAGCAACCCTGCGTTCGACGTCCTCGCCTTCGGGCGGCTGGGTGTCGACATCTACCCCCTCCAGTCCGGCGTGGGGCTCGAGGAGGTGCAGACCTTCGGCAAGTTCCTCGGCGGCAGTGCCGCGAACGTCAGTGTCGCCGCCGCGCGACACGGTCGGCGCGTCGCGCTGATCTCGGGCGTCGGCGACGACCCCTTCGGCCGCTATCTTCTGGCGGAGCTCGCTCGCCTCGGCGTGGACAACCGCTACGTGCGGGTGAACCAGACGCTGAAGACGCCCATCACCTTCTGCGAGATCTTCCCGCCCGACGACTTCCCGCTGTACTTCTACCGCGAGCCGAAGGCGCCCGACCTGGACGTCGCACCGGCAGAGCTCGACCTCGACGCCGTGCGCTCGGCCGGCATCCTGTGGTTCACCGCGACGGGGCTCAGCCAGGAGCCCAGCCGCGCCGCCCACCACGCGGCTCTTCAGGCGCGAACCAGCGGACACACCGTCTTCGATCTGGATTATCGCCCCATGTTCTGGGCCGAGCCGGCGGAGGCGAGCGTCCAGATGGCGCGGGCCCTCGAGCATGCGACCGTCGCCGTGGGCAACCGCGAGGAGTGCGAGGTCGCGGTCGGTGAGACCGAGCCCGAGCGCGCGGCGGACGCGCTGCTGGAGCGCGGGGTCGAGCTCGCGATCGTGAAGCAGGGGCCGAAGGGCGTGCTGGCGAAGACGCGCGACGAGTCCGTCGTCGTGCCGCCGTATCCCGTGGAGGTCGTGAACGGCCTGGGCGCCGGAGACGCGTTCGGCGGCGCCCTCTGCCACGGCCTGCTCGCGGGGTGGGACCTCGAACGCATCCTGCGCTTCGCGAACGTCGCCGGCGCGATCGTCGCGTCCCGCCTGGAGTGCTCCACGGCCATGCCCGTCGAGGCGGAGGTCACGGCGATCCTCGAGGCGGGGGCGCTGCGATGACCCAGTTCCTCACTGAGGACGACTTCACCCGCCTCCGCGACATCCGGGCGACCCGGCCGGAGGCGATCCGCGACGCCCTCACCGTCCGCCGACGTCGCGACGTGCTGCGCGGCGACGGACGCCTCTTCATCGTCGCCGCCGACCATCCCGCCCGCGGCGCCCTCGCGGTGGGTGGCAATCCGACCGCGATGGCCGACCGCTACGACCTGCTCGACCGGCTGGCCACGGCGCTGAGCCGACCGGGCGTCGACGGCGTGCTGGGCACGCCCGACATCGTCGACGACCTCGCCGCACTCGGCCTCCTCGACGACAAGATCGTCGTCGGCTCGATGAACCGCGGCGGCCTGCGTGGCGCATCGTTCGAGCTGGACGACCGCATGACGGCTTACGACGTGCGCACGATGGTGGCTTCGGGCATCGACTTCGCCAAGACGCTCGTGCGCATCGATCTCGCCGACCCCGGCACCGTGTCGACGCTCACGGCGATGGCCGGTGCCGTCACCGAGGCGTCGACCGCGGGCCTGCCGATCATGCTCGAGCCCTTCCTCAGCACCCGCAGCGCCGGTCGGGTCGTCAACGACCTGTCGACGGATGCCGTCATCCTGTCGATCGCGATCGCCTCCGGCCTGGGCGCGTCCAGCGCGAACACGTGGATGAAGCTGCCCGTCGTCGACGACATGGAGCGCGTCATGGCGGCCACCACCATGCCCACGCTGCTGCTCGGCGGCGACTCGGGCGTGGATCCCGACGAGACGTTCGCGTCGTGGGAGGACGCGCTGTCGCTTCCCGGCGTCCGCGGGCTGACCGTCGGCCGCACACTCCTCTACCCGCCCGACGACGACGTCGCCGCCGCCGTGGACATCGCGGCCGGCCTCGTCCACACCGACCTCTGAACCCCTCCCCTCACGAAGGACCACACCCATGAGCATCACCGAGACCACCCCCACGCAGACCGACGTCGATGGCGACGTCCGCGTCATCTCGCATTGGATCGATGGTGCGAAGGTGCCGTCGTCGTCGGGGCGGACGGCGCCGGTGTTCAATCCGGCGACGGGTGTGGTGTCGGCGCGGGTGGCGTTGGCGGATGAGGCGGAGATCGACGCGGCGATCGCGTCGGCGGTGCGTGGGTTCGAGGTGTGGTCGGGGTGGTCGATCGCGCGGCGGCAGGGCGTGTTGTTCAGCTTCCGCGAGTTGTTGAATGCGCGGAAGCGGGAGTTGGCGGAGATCATCACCGCGGAGCACGGCAAGGTGGTCTCGGATGCGATGGGGGAGATCCTGCGCGGTCAGGAGGTCGTGGAGTTGGCGTGCGGTTTCCCGCACTTCCTCAAGGGCGCGTTCAGTGAGAACGCCTCGACCGGGATCGATGTGTACTCGCTGAAGCAGCCGCTCGGGGTCGTCGGCATCATCAGCCCGTTCAACTTCCCGGCGATGGTGCCGATGTGGTTCTTCCCGATCGCCATCGCCGCGGGCAACGCGGTGGTGCTGAAGCCGTCGGAGAAGGATCCGTCGGCGGCGCTGTGGCTGGCGGCGCTGTGGCGTGAAGCCGGGCTGCCGGACGGCGTGTTCACGGTGCTGCAGGGCGACAAGGCCGCTGTCGACGGGCTGCTGGAAAGCCCCGACGTGCAGTCCATCAGTTTCGTGGGGTCCACGCCGATCGCGCAGTACATCTACGAGACCGCCTCGAAGCATGGCAAGCGGGTGCAGGCGCTGGGTGGCGCCAAGAACCACATGCTGGTGCTTCCGGATGCCGACCTCGACCTCGTGGCCGACCAGGCCGTCAATGCGGGCTACGGTGCCGCCGGCGAACGCTGCATGGCCATCAGCGTCGTGCTCGCCGTCG
>NZ_JBJDRL010000112.1:0-5991 GCF_044987475.1 Microbacterium sp. ZW CA_36 | reverse complement strand
CCCTGCGCCCCGTGCTTGCGCCCTGCGGCTGCGCTGCGCCCTGCGGCTGCTGTCGCCGGCGGCGGCGGCGGCGGCGGCGGCGGCGGCGGCGACCCTCCGTGTATCAAGAGCCCCGCGTCTGTGCAACCCCCTGATCCGGCCGAAGGCCCCGGCGTAACGTCGATGTCATCCCTCATGAGAGGAGAGATCGATGGGATTCATGGACGACGCGAAAGAGACGGCCGAGGCCGTCGGCGAGAAGATCAAGGACGCGTGGGAAGACACCACCGATCGAGTCGGAGACAAGGTCGACGAGATGAAGGCTGATGCCGACGTCAAGAAGGCCGAAGCCGAGCGCGATTCGGTGAAGACGCGCAACGACATCAAGGAAGACCTGCGGGACAGCACCTGAACCCCCGCTCACGATGAAGGCGGAGCCGACCGGGGGGCCGGCTCCGCCTTCGTCGTGTGCGGCAGCGATCGCGGGAGCTACCGCGATCGCGCGATCAGCAAGGGCGCTGATCGCAAGACTTCGATCAGCCGATGGCGCCGATCCGCCACGACGCGGTGACGGAGGCGTCGGGCTCGACGACGAGGAGCCCCGCGTCGTAGTCGTACGACCCGGCGTTGAAGGCGTCGGGTGCGCAGGTCATCGGCTCGACCGCGAGACCCAGCCGGCTCTGCGCGGTGTCGGGCTTGTCGGCGGTGTGGACCTGCACCCATGGGCACGCGGCATCCCACGACATCTGGACACCCGAGCCACCCGCATCCGTCACCCGCACCGTGGCCGTGCCGTCGGCGTCACGGGTGAGGCCGGAGTACGCGTGATCGATCTCGGCGGAGCCGATCGGCCGCGCCGAGCGGTAGTCGAAACGCTCCGGATCCTCGGCGTCGACCGCGACGAGACCGGTCGGGATGAGGCGGTCGGGCGTGACGGCGAGCACCTGCGTCGCGGGCAGCTCGAGCGTCCACCCGTCGACGCGGCCGTCGCCGGCGACGAGGTACGGGTGCGGCCCGGTCCCCCACGGCGCCGGCTCGTCGCTCTCGTTGTGGGCAGTGACGGACTGGGTGAGCCCGTCCGGCCCGAGCGCGAAGGTCGTCGTGACGACGAGGCGCCACGGGTAGGCCGTCTGCGGCTGGATGACGGCGGCCAGGGTCACGTGGTCCGGTCCCTTGTCGATCGCCTCGAAGTCGAGCCACGTCGCCAGGCCGTGCAGCGCGTGCGAGCGCGCGGGCTCCGTGAGCGCCAGCTGGAAGTCGCGCCCGCCGAACGAGTAGCGCCCGTCGACCACGCGGTTCGGCCACGGCGCGAGGGTCGCACCGCGGTGCGCGGGACGCACCTCGTCGGCCTCGAACGGCACGACGAGGTCGCGGCCGCGATACGTGAGCGAGCGGAGCGTCGCGCCGACGCTCGCGACGACGGCTTCGTAGTCGCCGGCGCGGAGCGCGTGCTGGGTTCCTGATGCGGGGGGTCGTGCCATGAGTTTCGAATCCTCTTCAGATGCAGGGAAGTTCGCCGCAGATCACAGTACCGGGATCGCTCCCAGGCATGGTCCCTGCCGGCTTGGGGGGCAGCCCAGTCGCCCGTGGCACGTGGCGCGTGGCGACGCGGTTTGGGGCGCACCCCGCTCGTTCGGAGCGCACCGCGTGCGCCCCGAACGGACGCCATGCGCCCCAACCCCGGATGACTGGGTCCCAGGGATCAGAGACCCTGCGCGAGACGGTAGTAGGCCTGGTTCCAGCGCAGCTCGCGCTGGAAGCCGCGCGCCGTGGTGTCCTCGTCGATGACGACGAGCTCGGTCGCCGCGATCTCGGCGAAGTCCCGGAACACCTCGATGCCCACCGCGGTGGTCATGACCGTGTGGTGCGCGGCGCCGGCGGCGAGCCAGCAGGCGGCGCTGGTGGCGAAGTCCGGCGCGGGCTTCCAGACCGCGCGTCCGACGGGGAGCTTCGGCAGGTCGGGCGCATCCACGTTCTCGACGATGTTGGCAACAAGGCGGAAGCGGTCGCGCATGTCGCTCATGGCGACGACCAGCGCCGGTCCGGGGTCGGCCGTGAAGACGAGACGCACCGGGTCGTCCTTGCCGCCGATGCCGAGCGGATGCACCTCGAGGCGCGGCTTCGCCGTGGTCAGCGACGGCGAGACCTCGAGCATGTGGGCGCCGAGGATCTTCTCGTCACCGGCGACCAGGTCGTAGGTGTAGTCCTCCATCAGGCTCGCGCCGCCGGGGCGGCCCGCGCCCATGACGTTCGCGACGCGCACCAGGATGGCGGTCTTCCAGTCGCCCTCGGCGCCGAAGCCGTAGCCCTCGGCCATGAGGCGCTGCACGGCGAGACCAGGCAGCTGCTTCAGCGCGCCGAGGTCCTCGAACGAGGTCGTGAAGGCGCCGAAGCCGCCCTCCTCGAGGAAGCTCCGCAGGCCCAGCTCGATCGCCGCGCCGTCGCGCAGCGACTGGTGGCGGTCGCCGTCCGGCCGCAGCTCGGGCGCGACGTCGTACAGCTCGAGGTACTCGGCGACCAGCGCGTCGACTTCGGCGTCGGAGGCGGCATCCACCGCCTCCACCAGCTCGTTCACGCCCCACGTGTTCACCTGCACGCCGAAGCGCAGCTCGGCCTCGGTCTTGTCACCCTCGGTGACCGCGACGTAGCGCATGTTGTCGCCGAAGCGGGCGAGCTTCAGCGAGCGGGAGGCGGCCCAGCCGGCTGCCGCGCGCTGCCAGTCCTCGACCTGCTGGCGCACCGCCGGGTTCGAGACGTGACCTACCACGGTCTTGCGGGCGACGCCGAGGCGGGTCTGGATGTACCCGAACTCCCGGTCGCCGTGCGCGGCCTGGTTCAGGTTCATGAAGTCGAAGTCGATCTCGGCCCAGGGCAGCTCGACGTTGGCCTGCGTGTGCAGGTGCAGCAGCGGCTTCTGCAGTGCGTCGAGCCCCGCGATCCACATCTTCGCGGGGCTGAAGGTGTGCATCCACGCCACGACGCCGATGACGTCGTCGCGCGCGTTGACGTCGAGGGCGAGCCGGCGGATCGAGTCGGAGTCCTTGAGCACCGGCTTCCACACGACCTTGACCGGAAGGCCCGCGAGGCCCTCCGCGACGGCCTGCGACTGCGCCGCGACCTGGCGCAGCGTCTCCTCGCCGTAGAGGTTCTGGCTGCCGGTGACGAACCAGATCTCATAGGCGTCGAGCGAGGTGGACAGGGGCGTGCGGGTCATGAGATTTTCCTTTCGCGAGAACCGGTCGTTGAGCGAGCGAGGAACGAGCGAGACGAAACGCAGTGAGAGGCTCGGAGCGTTTCGTCTCGCTTCGCTCGCTCAACGACCGGTGAGTGACGTGACGGCGGCGGCCTCGACGGCCAGGCCCGCGCGGTAGCGGTCGAGATAGGCGGCGAAGCCCGCGACATCGGCGGGGTCGGGTTCAGCGGTCGCGATCGCCGTGTTCGCGAAGACCCGGTCGTCGAGATACGCGGCGAGGCTCAGCTCGCCGGCGTGCGGGAGGTAGGCGGCGAGCACGGCGATGCCCCACGCCCCGCCCTCCGAGGCCGTGTCGCCGACCGACACCGGAGCGCCGAGCGCACCGGCGAGGAAGCGCTGCGCGACCCCGGCGGTGCGGAACATGCCGCCATGGGCGAACATGCGGTCGAGGCCGACCCCTTCGTCGTCGAGCACGCGCATGCCGAGCGCGAGCGTGCCGAAGACGCCATAGAGCTGGGCGCGCATGGCGTTCGCGAGCGTGAAGCGGCTGTCGGGCGTGCGCACGAACAGTGGGCGACCCTCCGAGAGGCCGGCGATCGGCTCGCCGGCCAGGTGGTTGTAGGCGAGCAGCCCACCGGCATCCGCCTCGCCCTCGAGCGCCTCGCGGAACAGGGTCTCGTATACGGCGTCGTCGGCGAGCGGCGTCCCCGACGCGGCGGCGAACCGGGCGAACATGCCCGCCCAGGCGGCGAGCTCGCTCGCGCCGTTGTTGCAGTGGACCATCGCCACCGCGTCGCCGGACGGTGTCGCGACGAGGTCGAGCTCGTGGTGGACGCGTTCGAGCGGCCGCTCGAGGACGACCATCGCGAAGATGCTCGTGCCTGCGCTGACGTTGCCGGTCCGCGGTGCGACGGCGTTGGTCGCGACCATGCCCGTGCCCGCGTCACCTTCGGGAGCACAGAACGGGATGCCGGGGCGCAGCGCGCCGGTCGGGTCGAGGAGCGCGGCGCCCTCCTCCGTCAACGCGCCGGCGGGAGCACCGGCGGCGAGCACGCGGGGCAGCAGGTCGGCGACATGGCCGACGGTGAGCCTTCCGGCAGCCGGTCCCTGAGCCTGTCGAAGGGCGTCGTAGCGCGCGAGCATCCCGGCGTCGTAGTCGCCCGTGGCGGAGTCGATCGGGAACATCCCCGACGCGTCGCCGACGCCGAGCACCTTCTCCCCCGTCAGGCGCTGGTGGACGAAGCCGGCGAGCGTCGTGACGAAGCGGATGTCGGGGACGTGCGTCTCGGCATCCACCACCGCCTGATGCAGGTGGGCGATCGACCAGCGCAGCGGGATGTTCACGCCGAACGCATCGGTGAGCTCCGCCGCCGCGGGTCCGGTGTTCGTGTTGCGCCACGTGCGGAACGGCACGAGCAGTGTGCCCGCCTCGTCGAAGGCGAGGTAGCCGTGCATCATCGCCGAGACGCCGATCGCGCCGAACGTCTCGGGCGCGACGCCGTGGCGCTGGTGCGCGTCGGAGACGAGATCGGCGTACGCGGCCTGGAGCCCCGACCACACGTCGTCGAGCGAGTAGGTCCACAGACCCGACTCGTAGCGGTTCTCCCACGCGTGCGAGCCCACGGCGAGCACGTTCGCCGGATCGTCGGCGTCCACAAGGCATGCCTTGATGCGGGTCGAGCCCAGTTCGATGCCGAGCGCCGTGCGCCCTGCCAGGATCGCGTCGGCGCTCATCGGCCGGCCTCTTCCGCGCGCTCGTCGGCGCCGTCACGACGCTCGTCGGACGACTGGCCGTAGACGTTCTGGTAGCGGTCGAAGAGGCGGTCGATCGCGTCCTGCGGAATGGGGATCAGGGGGCCGGCCTCACGCGCGTAGTGCACGGTGCGGGCGACGTCCTCGACCATGACCGCGGCCTTGACGGCGTCCTTCGCCGACACCCCGATCGTGAAGGGGCCGTGGTTCTGCATGAGCACGGCGCGGGAGCGATGGCCCGTCAACGTCTCGACGACTCCGCGGCCGATCGAGTCGTCTCCGATGATCGCGAACGGACCGATGGGGATCGGCCCGCCGAACTCGTCGGCCATGGCCGTGATGACGCACGGGATCTCTTCGCCGCGCGCGGCCCAGGCGACGGCGAACGTCGAGTGCGTGTGCACCACGCCGCCGACGTCGGGCATGTGGCGGTACACGTAGGCATGCGCCGCCGTGTCGCTGGAGGGGCTGCGGTCGCTGCCCGGCGTGCCGGGGACGACGTTGCCGTCGAGATCGCACAGGATCATGTTCTCGGGGGCGAGGTCGTCGTATGAGACGCCCGACGGCTTGATGACGAAGAGGTCGGCGCCGGGAACGCGCCCCGACACGTTGCCCCCGGTCCAGACCACGAGTCCGTAGCGCACGAGTTCGCCGTGGAGTTTCGCGACATCGACGCGGATGGCGGCGATGGATGCCTCGACCTCGGGTGTGAACGCGGGTGCCTGCGTCGTCGGCTCGGGGCTGGTCACGGGGTCCTCCGTCGGGTCTCGTGCGGGTCGCGCGGCTCGCTCGGTCGCGCGCATCGATGTTACCGGTAACAACAGATGGCGCAAGTGGTCGCGCGTACCCAACTCAGGATCAACCGGCCCGGCGCGCCACCCCGCCCCGGAATCACGCGGGTGACGCCGCGCGCTACTGCTTGTGCTCCTGAGAACGGTACGGGTGCGAATGCCGCACACTGCCGAGCATCCGCCGCGGCGTCGGGTGCCGCGACGCGGCGGGATCAGGCCAGCGCGGTGCTCAGCGCGGCGGCGCCATGCTCAGCGCGGCGGCGCGGTGCTCAGCGC
>NZ_JBJDRL010000111.1:0-6067 GCF_044987475.1 Microbacterium sp. ZW CA_36 | reverse complement strand
GATCCGCCGAGGTCGGCAGCGTCGCGCCGAGCGCGAGGAGCGCCGCGTGCAGCGCGTCGATCCGGCCCTGCAGCGCCGCGGATTCCGCGCGGACATCGGATGCCGCGGCGACGAGGTCGGCGCGGAAGTCATCGGCGTCGTCCGTGGCAGCGGTGACGGCCTCGACATCCGTCGTGTCGGCCCCCGTCCGCACACTTGTATCCGGGCCGGCGACGGGCGAGGCGCCGGCATCCGCGTTCAGGTCGTCGAACGCCACCTGTGCTGCCTGCAGCGCCGCGTCGTCGCTGATCCCTCCGAGCTGGGCGAGGACGGGTTCGGTGGCGGCGACACCGGCGTCGCCGGCAGCGCCGAGCGTGGCGTCCTCGACGATCGCGGCGTCGAGGTCGGCCTGGGCCGCGACGACGCCCGCCTCGGCCTCGTCGAGCTGAGCGACAGCGGCCGCGAGCCGGTCTCGGGCCATCGCGGATTGCACCGTGACGGTTCCGGCGGTCGCGAGAGCTCCGACGACGATGACGGATGCCGCCACCAGCCCCCAGCGTGCCGCCGCACTCCGGCGCCCGGGGCGTCTGGTACCCGGCGCGGTCGCGGCCGTGTTCGGTGGTGCCGTGCGCTGCGCCTCGACGACAGGCGCGGCCCCGAGCGGCGCCGCGCGCGGAGGCACGACCTGATCATCGACCGGGGCGGGCGCGGGGCCCCCTGGACCCATCGCGGCGAGCGCGCGCGGACTGTCCCCTGATCCGGGCGCGCTCGCCGCGGGTCCCCCAGTGGCGAGGGAATCGCCGCCGATTTCGGCGGGTACGGCGATGGCCGCGGCGATCCCCGGCGGGGTCGCAGCGACAATGGTGGGCGGAAGTGGTGGAGCCGGCTTCGCCGGGCGGACTATCTGCGCGTCAGGCGACATCACGACGGCGGGGACCGGAGCAGGAGCCGGCTTCGCCGGGCCAGCGATGGGCGTCTCGGACGCCGCCGCGACGGCCGCGGCCGGCTTCGCCGGGCGGACTATCTGCGCCTCTGACGACGCCGCGACGGTCGGAGCCGCAGCCGGAGCCACAGCCCGAGCCGCAGCCGGAGCGGGCGCCGGCGCCGGAACGGGGACACGGGCCGGCGGAACGGACATCAGCGCGGCCACGGTCGGCGCGGTCGCCGGGACCGACGCCGCAGCGGCACCGTGATGCGCCATCACGCGGGCGCTGGCGGCAGCGACGGCAATGGGCTGTTCCCGTTCCCCCACGCGGAGCGGGCCGAACAGTCCGGCGAGCGCCGCTTCGCGCGCGCGCTCCTCCTCGAGGTCGTCGTGCTCGTCGTATGGCCGCGACGGACCGCCGTGCGGTGCGCCGGTCTTCCCCCGAAGTCCCATGCTCAGCTCCGTCCTCATCGCTGAGAGGACGCCAGTGTACGTCCGGGAAGGCACGTGCAGCATGGGGGTTTTCCCCTGGTCAGTGGGGTCACCGGATCGGGACGGTCACCCTGTGGGTCGACCGTCCACCGCCGGCGCCGCGTCTGCGGCGCGCACCGAACCGCCTACAGCGCGAGGCGCTCCCGCACGACATCGGCGAGCGCGTCGGCGTGCCGGCGGGCGTCGTCCTCCGACCCCGCCTCGACCATCACTCGCACCATCTCCTCGGTGCCCGAGGGTCGCAGCAGCACGCGTCCGGAGAGGCCGAGCTCGGCCGAGGCGCGGGCCACGGCATCCTGAACCACGTCGTCGGAGCCCGCACGCGTACGATCCACACCGCGCACGTTCACGAGCACCTGGGGGTACACGGTCATGATCGAGGCGAGCTCGGCGAGGGTCTTGCCGGTGCGTGCCATCTCGGCGACGAGATGCAGACCGGTGAGGACGCCGTCGCCCGTCGTGGCGTAGTCGCTCATGATGACGTGGCCGGACTGCTCGCCGCCGAGCGAGAAGCCGCCCTCGTTCATGCGCTCGAGCACGTAGCGGTCGCCGACCGCCGTCGTCTCGACGCGGATGCCGTGAGCCGACATCGCACGGTGCAGGCCGAGGTTGCTCATCACGGTGGCGACGAGGGTGTCGTCCTTCAGGCGGCCGCGGCTCTTCATCGACACCGCGAGGATCGCCATGATCTGGTCGCCGTCGACGATCTTGCCGGTCGCATCGACCGCGAGGCAGCGGTCGGCGTCGCCGTCGTGCGCGATGCCGACGTCGGCACCGTGCTCGAGCACCGCCTGCGACAGCACGTCGAGGTGCGTCGAGCCGACGCCGTCATTGATGTTGATGCCGTCGGGGTCGGCGCCGATGACGGTGACGCGGGCGCCGGCATCCTTGAAGGTCTCGGGAGAGACTCCGGATGCCGCACCGTGCGCGCAGTCGAGCACGACGTGCAGGCCGTCCAGGCGGTGGGGCAGCGAGCCGAGCAGGTGCACGACGTACCGGTCTTCGGCGTCGGCGAACCGGCGGATGCGTCCGATGGCGCCGCCGGTGGGCAGCAGCTTGGGCCCGGACATCGCGTTCTCGATGCGCTCCTCGACGACGTCGGGAAGCTTCACGCCACCTCGCGCGAAGATCTTGATGCCGTTGTCGGGGGCGGGATTGTGGGATGCCGAGACCATGACGCCGAAGTCGGCATCCATGTCGGCGATCAGGAACGCGGCTGCCGGGGTGGGCAGCACGCCGGCGTCGAAGACGTCGACGCCCGACGAGGCGAGACCCGCCTCGACCGCGGCCGAGAGGAACTCGCCCGAGACGCGCGGATCGCGCGCGACGACGGCGCTGAGGCGCTTGCCGGCGGCGCGACGCGCCTCGGCAGTACGGCCCTGGCCCAGGACGACGGCGGTCGCCTGGGCCAGGGACAGTGCGAGATCGGCGGTGAGGGGGCCGTTGGCCAGCCCCCTCACCCCGTCCGTGCCAAAGATCGGCATACGGAGATGAAGCCGATCAGCGCTTCGAGTACTGAGGCGCCTTGCGGGCCTTCTTGAGACCGGCCTTCTTGCGCTCGATGACGCGGGCGTCACGCGAGAGGAAGCCGGCCTTCTTGAGGGTCGGGCGGTTGTTCTCGGTGTCGATCTCGTTGAGCGCACGAGCGATGCCGAGGCGCAGCGCGCCGGCCTGGCCCGAGGGGCCACCGCCCGAGATGCGCACGATGACGTCGTACGCGTCGGTGAGGTTGAGCACCGTGAACGGGTCGGTGATCAGCTGCTGGTGCAGCTTGTTCGGGAAGTAGTCCTCGAACGCACGGCCGTTGACGGTGATGGTGCCCGAGCCGGGGATGACGCGCACGCGGGCGATGGCCTGCTTGCGGCGACCGACGGCCGCACCCGACACCGAGAGCACGGGGCGCTCGGCGGCGACGACGGTCTCGTCGACCTGGGACTCGGTGGAGTAGCTCGTGGGGGTTTCTTCGATGTTCGCCATCAGTGTGTCCTTGTCTCTACGGCGCTTACTGGGCGACCTGGTCGAAAACGTACGCGGTGGGCTTCTGCGCGGCGTGCGGGTGCTCGGCACCGCGGTACACCTTGAGCTTCGACAGCTGGTCGCGGCCGAGCGAGTTCTTCGGGAGCATGCCGCGGACGGCCTTCTCCACGGCGCGGACCGGGTTCTTCTCGAGGAGCTCCGAGTAGGTGACCGACTTCAGGCCGCCCGGGTAGCCCGAGTGACGGTACGCCTTCTTCTGCTCGAGCTTCTGGCCCGTCAGCGCGACCTTCTCGGCGTTGATGATGATGACGAAGTCGCCCTGGTCGACGTGCGGTGCGAACGTCGGCTTGTGCTTGCCACGGAGGAGGGTGGCGGCGTGCGAGGCGAGACGGCCGAGGACGACGTCAGTCGCGTCGATGACCAGCCACTCGCGCTGGATCTCGCCAGCCTTGGGGGTGTAAGTGCGCGTCACAGTAGTGCTGCTTTCTTGATTCGAACGGAGGAGTTCGTGAATCCCACTCCGGGGTGGTTCTGCTCCGGATCGGAGGCGGAACACGCCAGTGGAGGGCTCACGTTCGTGGTGCCGGGTCAGCTGAGCCGCACACCAAAGATCAATAGTACGCGACACGGATGCCTCGGCCAAACCGGCGCATTACCCGCAGACGTCGTCATGTCGGGAGCGCCACGCCGTGCGCCTCACGCGCCGGCTCGTTCACGCGGCATATCGTGCGACATCTGTCACACCTCGTTCACACGACGTCTCTAACCTTCTTCTCATGAATGCACCGTCGATCAAAGCAGTGATCCCCGCCGCAGGCTTGGGCACGCGCTTCCTCCCTGCCACCAAGGCGATGCCGAAGGAGATGCTCCCCGTCGTCGACAAGCCCGCCATTCAGTACGTCGTCGAAGAGGCGGTGGCCGCGGGCATCGACGATGTGCTCGTCATCATCGGACGCAACAAGAACGCGCTCGCCAACCACTTCGACCGCGTGACCGAGCTCGAGGACACGCTTCACCGCAAGGGCGACATGACGAAGCTCGAGCGGGTCATGCATTCCAGTTCGCTCGCGGACGTCCATTTCGTCCGCCAGGGCGACCCGCGCGGTCTCGGTCACGCGGTGCTGCGCGCCCGCAAGCACGTCGGCAACGAGACCTTCGCCGTTCTCCTCGGCGATGACCTCATCGACGCCCGCGACCCGCTGCTCTCCCGCATGATCGAGGTCTCGCAGGGCCGGTCGGCGACGGTCGTCGCGCTCATGGAGGTGGATCCGAGCCAGATCCACCTGTACGGGTGCGCCGACGTCGAGCCCACCGACGAGGCCGACATCGTGAAGATCAAGGCTCTGGTCGAGAAGCCGTCGGCCGACGAGGCACCGAGCAACCTGGCGATCATCGGTCGCTACGTGCTCAAGCCTGAGATCTTCGACGTGCTCGAGCGCACCGATCCCGGCAAGGGTGGCGAGATCCAGCTGACGGATGCCCTCGAGGTGCTCGCCGACGACGAGCAGGTCGCCGGACCGGTGCTCGGTGTCGTGTTCGCAGGTCGCCGCTATGACACCGGCGATCGCCTCGACTACCTGAAGTCGAGCATCCGGCTCGCCCTCGACCGCGAGGACCTCGGCCCCGAACTGGCCCAGTGGATCAAGGAACTCGCACCGCAGCTCGACTGAGCCGGACGCCGTGAGCACGGACGCTGCCGGCTCGGATGCCGACTCAGGTGCCGGTTCTCAGTCCGCCGCCCCTGGCAGGCCCCACGGGGTGTGACCTTTCGTGGGTCCACGCGCCCGGGCTTCCGGGTCTCGGCGGAAGATCCGGCGGTTGCCGCCACTCGGCGCGGTCGGGTGGTCGGGGTGGATCCCACGCCCAGCTCCACGCCGACTTGGAGACGAGCACGATCGGGCCGCCCTCGCCGGCCGGCGGGCGGAGCACGAATGTCCCCTTCCCGTCTCTGGTGATGCGCCACCCGGTGTTGTGCAACTTCATATGGTGGAACCTGCAGAGCAGCACGCCCCGATCGACGTTCGTCTCTCCGCCCTCAGCGAAGTGGTCGCAATGATGGGCTTCGCAGTACGACGGTGGTCGGTCGCAGCCGGGCCAGACACAGCCGCCGTCGCGGACCGCGAGCGCGAGTCGCTGCGCGGCTGAGTACATGCGGGCTTCACGCCCGAGGTCGAACGGGTTGCCTTCGGGATCGACGATGACCTCGATGGCCCCGTTCGCGCACGCGTTGCGGTCGATCACCGAACCCGGCAGCGCGCATCCGCCGTCCACGTCGTGCCCGACCGCGACCAGTCGACCGAAGGCATCGCGGGGTCCGGCGTCCTTGACGACGACCATCCGCACACCCGGCTGCCGGGATCCGAACACACGCTTCGCCTCCGCGAGCGCGCCGGCGCGAGTCATGTCCATCAGCAGGTCATAGGCGAGCTGGTCGTTCGTGCGCGGGTCGTCGATGAGGCTCTCCGCGGCCGCACGCTCTTCGTCGGTCATGAAGCGCGGTCCGCCGCGGCGGGGGCGCAGCCCCGCGGCTAGCACGGACCGCACGAATGCGCCCATCTCATCGTCGAAGGCGATCGTGCCGCGTTCCTGCCCATCTGCGTCGATCCACATCCGGAATCCGCGGTTCTCGAACCGTCGACCGTAACGTTCCTCGGCCCCGACCGGGTCGAGCATGTCCCGCATGGTCCGCGCGCG
>NZ_JBJDRL010000110.1:0-6248 GCF_044987475.1 Microbacterium sp. ZW CA_36 | reverse complement strand
CGCTGGTCTGACCCGAGAGGAGCGTGTTGGCCGATCGCAGCCGCCTGGCGCCTCGCCAGCCGGCTGCGATCGGCCAACACGCTCCTCTCGGGTCAGACCAGCGACGTGCTGCCCGTCGACCGCAGCAAGCTCGACGGCATCGGCCGGCTCCTCGAGTACCCGCCGCGCTCGGCCACGCAGGTCGAGGAGGACTATCTCGGTACCACGCGCCGTGCCCGCCGCGTCTTCGAGAAGCTCTTCTACGGCTGAGACCGCGCGTGCCTGCCCGGGCGTCCTCCCACCGCGCAGGGCTCCCTCAGGGCAGACTCGGACGACGAGGGAACCCCTCGATCCTGAAGCGCCCGGTCCCAGATCCACAGGCGGGAGACATGCCATGCTCACCGAGATCGCTGACGGGGTGTTCGTCCACACGAGCGACTTCATCAAGAGCAACTCCGTCGTCGTCCAAGGCGGCGACGGCGTGCTGGTCGTCGACCCCGGCATCACGAGCGACGAGCTGGCGGACCTCGCCGACGACATCCGCGCGATGGGTCAGCGCGTCGTGGCGGGCTTCGCGACGCATCCCGACTGGGACCACGTGCTGTGGCATCCCGCGCTCGGCGAGGCACCGCGTCTCGGCACGGCCCGCTGCGCGGCAGCGATGCAGGAACTGCTCGCGCAGGCGGACTGGAAGAGTCAGCTGGCCGGTGCGCTGCCGCCGGAGTATGAGGACGACATCCCGATGGAGCTGTTCGGCCTCATCACCGGAATGCCCTCCGACGCCGTTGAGGTCCCCTGGGACGGTCCCCGGGTGCGGGTCATCGAGCATCGGGCCCACGCCGTGGGCCACGCGGCGCTGCTGGTCGAGGGCGCCGGTGTGCTCGTCGCCGGTGACATGCTGTCCGACATCCTGATGCCCTTCCTCGATCTCGACGCAGCCGATCCGCTCGGCGACTACCTGGCGGCACTAGGACTGTTCGAGGGCATCGCCGACGACGTGCGTGCTGTCGTCCCCGGCCACGGCTCCATCGGAAGGGCGGGGGACGTACGACGGCGAATCGAGCAGGACCGGACGTACGCCGAGGCTCTGCGCGACGGCCGTGTGCCGGACGATGAGCGGGTAGGCGCATCGGCACCGCTCGAGTGGCTGCCAGAGGTGCACGAGTGGCAGGTGGAGCGCCTTGCTGAGAAGAGAAGCCGCTTCGACGGTTCATAAGGGCAGCTGATCGGCCGGATGGCCGAGCCGACCGAGCCCTCGCGCAGAAACCAGAACTCCTCCGAACTCCCTGAGCGGGAGTCCGGAGGAGTCATGGTGCTCAGGGGTGTCAGACCCCGAAGTACAGCTCGTACTCGAACGGGTGCGGACGCGCGTTGAGCGGCTGGATCTCGTTCTCGATCTTGTACTCGATCCACGTCTCGATCAGCTCGGGCGTGAAGACGCCGCCCTTCAGCAGGAACTCGTGGTCGGCGCGGAGCGCGTCCAGCGAGTCGAGCAGCGAGTTCGGCACCTGCGGGATGTTCTTCGCCTCCTCGGGGGGAAGCTCGTACAGGTCCTTGTCGACCGGCTCGTGCGGCTCGATGCGGTTCTGGATGCCGTCGAGGCCGGCCATCAGCTGGGCGGCGAAGGCGAGGTACGGGTTGCCCGAGGCGTCCGGCGCGCGGAACTCGATGCGCTTGGCCTTCGGGTTGGAGCCCGTGATCGGGATGCGGATCGCGGCCGAGCGGTTTCCGGCCGAGTAGACCAGGTTGACCGGGGCCTCGTAGCCCTTGACGAGGCGCTTGTACGAGTTCAGCGTCGGGTTGGTGAACGCGAGCAGCGCCGGCGCGTGCGCCAGGATGCCGCCGATGTACCAGCGGGCCAGGTCGGAGAGCTGCGCGTAGCCCTTCTCGTCGTAGAAGAGGGGCTTGCCCTCGAGCCACAGCGACTGGTGCGTGTGCATGCCGGAGCCGTTGTCGCCGAAGAGCGGCTTGGGCATGAAGGTCGCGACCTTGCCCCACTCGTTGGCGACGTTCTTGACGATGTACTTGAACTTCAGGATGTCGTCGGCCGCGTGCACCATGGTGTCGAAGCGGTAGTTGATCTCCTGCTGACCGCCGGTGCCCACCTCGTGGTGGGCGCGCTCGAGGATCAGACCCGACTCGATGAGGCGGAGGCTGATGTCATCGCGCAGGTCCGCCGTCTTGTCGACCGGCGAGACGGGGAAGTAGCCGCCCTTGTACGGGGTCTTGTTGGCCAGGTTGCCGCCCTCTTCGGCGCGGCCCGAGTTCCAGGCGCCCTCTTCGGAGTCGACGGAGTAGAAGCTCGAGTTCTGCTTCACCTCGTAGCGGACGTCGTCGAAGATGTAGAACTCCGCCTCGGGAGCGAAGAACGCGGTGTCGGCGATGCCGGTCGACGCGAGGTACTTCTCCGCCTTCTTGGCGACCTGACGCGGGTCCTTCGCGTAGATCTCTCCGTTGCGGGGGTTGTAGATGTCGAACACCATGACGAGGGTCTTCGCCTCGCGGAACGGGTCGAGGTAGGCCGTCGACACGTCCGGGATCAGCTGCATGTCCGATTCGTGGATGTTCGCGAATCCCCGGATGGAGGAGCCGTCGAACAGCTGGCCGACCGTGAAGAACTCTTCGTCAACGGTGGAGGCCGGGATGTTGAAGTGCTGCTGCACGCCAGGAAGGTCCGTGAAACGGATGTCGAGGAACTTGACGTCCTCGTCCTTGATGAACTTCAGCACCTCGGATGAATCTTTGAACATGAAGACTCCAGAGGTAGGGCATTCGGATCCGCCCGTGCGGGCCGGGCTTGCTGGCAAGCTACCCGCAGGGGATTGCCCGGCAGTATCACTTGTGTTTCCGGGATGTTACGACGACCTGTATACGCTGGGGAAGTGACGCAGAGCACCCAGGACTACCCCGGCGAACGACTCGGACTGCCCCGAGAGGGCACCGGATCGATCGGCCGGCTCGGCCGCCGTGTGGGCGCACTCTTCGTCGACTACGGCGCCGCGTATCTCATCTCGGGATTCTTCGGATGGGACCCGCTCGCGATCCTGGCGATCTTCGCCGCGATCCAGATCGTCTTCCTGCCGACGCTGCAGGGAAGCCCCGGTCACCGCATCTTCGGCCTGCGGCTCGTGCGCGTCGACGGCGCGTGGGTCGGCCTCTGGCGACCCGTGATCCGCACGGCCCTGCTCGTACTCGCGATCCCGGCCGTCATCTGGGATGCCGACCAGCGCGGTCTGCACGACAAGGCCGCCGGAACGGTGCTCATCCGCTCATGACGATCGGCCCGGCGCGTGCCGGGCCGATCTCTGTCTGACTGCTGCGATCACCGCGGTCGCGGAGCGCGCACCTTCGTGGGGTCGATGCCCTTCGGGATGGGCAGTGACGTCAGGGACTGCGAGACCGACTCGACACGCTTGATGACCGCGGCCATCGTGGCGCGATCGATCTTCGTGGGAAGCGCCTTGATCGTCGACGAGAGCTTCGCGATCGGCACCTCGCCCTCGCCGTGGCCGATGTACAGCACCGTCACGGGGACACCCGATGCGACGCGCTGCACCTTGGAGCGCTCGTCGTTGACGAGCCGCGTGAGGCGGCCGCGGGCGCCCTCACCCACGATCACGACGCCGCCGCGACCGATCGCGCGGTAGACCGCCTCCTGCGTCTTGGGGTTGATGCCCACCGGCATCTCGCTGGCCTGCCACTTGCGCCCGAGCGACGTCGACATGACGTGCCCGGTGGCTCCCGGCATCCCGTCGATCTTCTTGTACATCGCGCGGGTGGACAGCCGCGTCATCGTCATCATCGATGCCAGGACGCCGAGCATGAGGCCGGTGACGCCCCACAGGATGATGCTCCACACGGCGACCGGCGGGATCGCGAACCCGATGCCCACACCCGCTGCGATGCCGAGGAGGAGGATGCCGGCCAGCAGGTACGGCAGCCAGCGGAACTCCTTCTGGGTGAAGGTGTAGAGGGTGCGGATCTGGGAGAAGAATCCAGGGCCCTTCTCGGGGGCGGAACTGCGCGCGGCCATACCTTTCAGCCTACCTTTTCGCGGCGTCCTCCTCGGCTCCTCCACAGTCCCGCGCTCCGTGCGTCCGTCCACAGAACCGCTCACCACGACCGCTGTGAGCTCGCCGTGCCGCGCAGACTGTCGCCATGACCACCGTCGAAGGACTGCTCGGGGCGCCGTATCGTGCGATTCGCACGGTCCGTGCCCGCGAGGACGGACCGTGGCCGGGTCTTCTGGTGCACACGGCTGGCGGCGACGCGTGCGTCATGGTCGATGCCGAAGCCCTCGGTCCGGAGTGGATCGGATGGGATGCGGCAACCGACGGCCACGTGCTCGCTCCGCTCGACATCCGCCGGCGCCCCGACGGTCACGACGTGGCGCTGCCGGTCTGCGTCGAGCGTCTCGAGGAGTTCGTGGGGCGACGTGCGGCGCGGATGCCGCTCAGCACGGGCGAAGCGGTGACGCTCGGAGTGAGCGTGCTGCGGGGGTGCGCGCAGATCGCCGGGTCACCGCAGACGACGGGGGACTGGTGGCTCGACGGCGCGGGCCGCCCGGTGCTGGCGACGGATTCCTCGCCCCGCCCGGCGCGGGAAGCCGCCGCGGCGGCGCTCGAGCGCGTGAGCGTCGAGGCGAGTGCTCAGCGGACATGGAGAACGGCTGTGAACGCGGTGACCGCTGAGCGCATCTCGGTCCGCGAACTGGAGGCCGCCGAAGAGGCCCT
Organism: Microbacterium sp. ZW CA_36; assembly: GCF_044987475.1. Classification (NCBI taxonomy): domain Bacteria; kingdom Bacillati; phylum Actinomycetota; class Actinomycetes; order Micrococcales; family Microbacteriaceae; genus Microbacterium; species Microbacterium sp. ZW CA_36. Next base: position 1,536 of record NZ_JBJDRL010000110.1, on the reverse strand, counting down.
GTTCGCGATCGCCACGCCGGAGCCGCTCAGCACGGTGAGCCTCAGCCCGCGCAGTGCGGTGGAGGGTGGCGTGCGCCGGCAGGAGCCCGCTCACGCGGGCGTCGCACTCCAGGACGAGCCGGCTCCGCCCTCGATGTGGCAGAGCCTTGTCGCGGGCGTCGACAACGACTTCGCCGACACCGTCTCGCGGGCGACGACGGCGGCGTGGCGCCGGCTGCGCCGTTCGGAACGGGTCGGGAAGCCTGCCTCCCGGAGAGCTCCCTGGCTCGTCGGCGGCGCCGTCGCCGCAGCGGTGCTCGCCGGCGGTGCACTCTGGCCGACGGCCGGCGGTGTCGCCACCGAGAATCCCACCGACGTCGTGACGCCGACGCCGAGCGGCACGGAGCGCGCGAGCGATGACACGCCGACGAGTCCGGGCGACGCGCCGACGGATGCCGGCTCACCCGCCGATCTCGCTCAGGTCGCAGGTGCCCTGCTCGACGCGCGTCTCGCGTGCGGGAACGCCTCCGACTGCCTGGCGTCGGTGGTCGTCGATGCGGTGTCGCTGCCGGGAGGAACCGTCGACCTTCCTGCCACCGAACGAACTCTCACGCTCCTGGACGACTTCGGCGACATCGCGGTGCTTCGCGTGGACGCCGCAGACGGCACCCGCCCCTCGCAGATGATCGTGATCCTGCGCCGAGACGAGAAATGGCTGCTGCGCGACGTGTCGGACGTCGCGCAGCAGCCTGAGCGGTGAGGGGGTCTGGGTCAGATCCCGAGCTGCCCCTCGAACGCCGCAGCCTCGAGACGCGACTTCACCGCGCCGAGGAAGCGCGCGGCGTCCGCACCGTCGATGACGCGGTGGTCGTACGACAGCGCGAGGTACACGTACGAACGCACCGAGATCGCTTCCTTGCCGTCGACCGTCACGATGCCGGGGCGCTTGACGACCACACCGGTTCCGAGGATCGCCGTCTGCGGCAGGAACACGACGGGCGTGTCGAACAGCGCACCGCGCGAGCCGGTGTTGGTCAGCGTGAAGGTGCCGCCCGCCAGCTCGTCCGGCTTCAGCTTGTTCTCGCGCGTGCGGGCCGCGAGATCGGCGATCTCATGCGCGATCTGCGCCAGGTTCTTCGACGCCGCATCGCGGAGCACCGGGGTCAGCAGCCCACGCTCGGTGTCGACCGCGATCGACAGGTTCTCGCTCGCGGGGTAGACGATCTGGTCGCCGTCGACGGTGGAGTTGACCACGGGGTACGCCTGCAGCGCCTCGGCGGCAGCCAGGGCGAAGAAGGGCAGGAACGACAGCTTGTCGCCCGTCTTCGCGAGGAAGTCGTTCTTCACCTTGTCGCGGAAGGTCGCGAGCTTGGTGACGTCTACCTCGACGACGCTCGTCAGCTGGGCGGTCGACTGCATCGACTCGACAGCACGCTGGGCGAGCACCTTGCGCAGGCGCGACATCGGCTGCGTCGTGCCGCGCAGCGGCGACACCTCGAGCGGTGCCGGGGCGGGCGCCGCCGCGGCACCGCTCGAGGTGTCGCCGCTGCGCGGCAC
>NZ_JBJDRL010000109.1:0-6261 GCF_044987475.1 Microbacterium sp. ZW CA_36 | reverse complement strand
AATGAAGCGCCGGCGGAGTCGCGCCCCGAGCCCGCGGCGGCACCGGCCGGTGAGCCGAGCCACGAGGCCGTCGGCATCGGCGTCGTGGACGGCTCGGACCACCACGGCCACGACGAAGGCCGCGACACGCTGACGGCGAGCCAGGCGCAGCAGACGCCCGGCGGCCTCGGCACCGAGCAGGAGCAGCGCCTGCCGGCCATGTCGCAGAACAACGCCTCCGACGTCGACAAGGTTGCGGGCATCGTCGCTCAGACGCGCTCCGATGTCGGCACCGAGCCCTTGGAGCGGATCGCGGAGGTGCTGCGCCAGCGCCTCAGCCAATCGGGGGTCGACCTTCCCGACAACGACATCGAGGAGCTCGCACGCCAGGTGTCGACCGGCGACGCCGACAGTCCGGCGGCACCGGGACGCGACGCCGTGGGGTGACACCGCGATTCACCACCCGTCGTGCACGCGCCCGGCCCTAGGCTGGGCGCGTGCACATGGAGGCGTTGTTCACCGCCGTCGCCGTCGGGTTCGAGGCGGTCGGCGCCGCCGCGATGATCGTCGGCTTCGTGATCGCCCTCGTGCTCGGAGCCCGTTCGCTTTCGCGCCACGAGGGCGGGCAGGCCGCGTTCACGGTGCTGCGCACCACGCTCGGCGCCGCGATCCTGCTGGGGCTCGAGGTGCTGGTGGCCGCGGACCTGATCCGCACGATCACCTCCAAGCCGTCCCTCGAGGACGCAGCGATCCTGGGTCTGATCGTGCTGATCCGCACGATCCTGTCGATCTCGATCCAGATCGAGATCGAGGGCACCCTTCCGTGGCGTCGCGCGCTGCTGCGCAGCGGCGGTCAGATGATCGGCGATGCCGTCGCGCGTGACCGCACGGCGGAGCAGCAGGCGTCAGCCGCGCGGGGATCCGCAACTGCGGACCCGCGCGCCGGCTGACGATCTAGGCGACCGCGCACACGGTGGTGCACTCTTCGGCCGCGTGCAGTCCGATCGGCCGCGGCCAGGCGACCCGCGCGGGGCGCGCGGCGACAGGGGCCGACAGCGTCCGGTGCGTGGCGGTCATCTTCCGCTCGCGAATCGTGGCGAGGATCGCGTGCTCGCGTTCCCGCGTCCAGGTGTCGTGGCGGTACTGCTGTTCGGCGGCGTATACAGCGAACATGGTTTCCTCCGTTGGTTCCGACAGAGTCAACCTACGCGGGGGCTCCGACATTGCCGGGTCGCGGCCGGATGGCAGGAATCCGTCGCAGTGCGGCGGTCCGGCGACAGCGCTCAGGCCTCTCCCGCGAACGTCCGGATGAGGCGGGCGGCGGGCGCGGCATCCCGGATCATCGTCTCGTGACCGTGGTCGGGCACCTCCGCCAGGCGCCCGTCGGGAAGCGTCGCCGCGACGCGGGCGCACCAGTCCGGCGGAGCCACCAGGTCGTCCTCGCCGCGCAGGACGAGCGCCGGCACGTGCGCGCGGGCGAGGACGTCCTCGGGGCGGTGAGCGAGCATGGCGCGGAACTTCGCGCGGATCCGCGGGCCCGCGTGGACGTACTCGCGCGCGCCGGCAGCGATCACGCGGGGACTCTCGACGGCGATGTCGCGGAGCAGCCGCCACAGCTGTCTCGGCGCCGTGCGGGCCGCGGGATCCACGGTGGGGCCGACGAGAACGATGCGGTCGACGACCGCGGGATGGCGCACCGCGACCTCGAGCGCGATCTGCGCGCCCATCGAATGCCCCACCACGACGGCGGGGACGTCGACCCGCTCGCGGAGATAGGCGGCCACGAGATCGGCCATGCGCTCGATGGTGAGCACGCGTGCGGGCTCGGGCGCCTCGCCGTAGCCGGGCAGGTCCAGGGCGATGACCTCGCCGTCGCCCAGGTGGCGGGCGAGGTCCGCGAAGACGGCGCGTCCCATGCCGATGCCGTGGACGAGCAGGTACACGCGCTCGCCGTGACCGCGGCGCTCGGCGATCATCGTCGCGCCGGCGTACGCGAACTCCTCGACCCTGGGCACGTCAGGCGGTGCCCGGCTGATCGCGCAGTCCGACGCGGTCCGGGATGTCGAAGTGCACGCGCGGGAGCCACGCCGACGGCTCCGGCCACGGACGGGACGCCGGGAGAGACCGCAGACGCGCCCGCAGCGCCGTGCCGGAGGCCTCGACCGGCAGCACCCGGGACGGCGCGTGATGAGCCAAGGCGCCGAGCCACCAGTGCCGCCAGGTGCCCTCGATCGCCTCGGGCCCGGCCCCCACGTAGTAGTCCGGCATGACCGCCTCACCCGACTCGAACAGCGACAGCAGCACGTCGACCTCGGTCTCGAGCGAGCCGAGGGTGCAGCGCTCCTCGTACAGCTCCACCCATGCGGCGGCGACGTGCTCGAGCGGATCGGCGTCGTGCACCACGTAGGGGGTGGACACCGAGGCGACCAGGTGCGCCGCGACGGCGGGCTGCGCCTCGCGCAGCGACAGCGCGACGAGGGCGGGAACGTCGGCCAGGCCCGTCAGCAGCTCGTCGCTGTCGGCACCGACGAGCGCCACGACGGTGGACCGGGGTGCGGTGTCTGCGTTGTGCGCCATGTCTCACGATACGTCGAACACGGCCTCGGTGGGTGGGTGCCCCGCCGACGTGCGGCCGGCACGTGAGCGCAGCGGCCCGCGCTGCGCCGCGGTGCCCCGTATCGGGCGCCCGCTGGTCCTCACTCCGCGCTCAGCACCACGGTCGACAGGTCGGCGCCGAAGGTGAAGCGGGCGTCGACCGCCCCGCCGCGCAGCACGCCCGGCAGCCACCGCGATGCATCGTCCCGCATGCGCCGATACGGCACCGCGTCCAGCGTGTACCAGCGCGGCGTGATCTCGTCGGTCTCGACGGGGTCGCCGACCCACCGCCGGCACACGAACACCGTCGAGCGCTGCGACCAGGCGGGCCGGGTCGGGAAGTGGTAGTCGATCGTGCCGGCGAGGTGCAGATCGGATGCCGCCACCCGCACGCCGACCTCTTCCATGACCTCGCGCACGGCGGCCTCCTCGGCGGACTCACCCGGGTCGAGCTTGCCGCCGATTCCGACGATCCTGCCCTGACCGAGCCCGGTGCGCTTGTCGCCCAGGAGCACCTCGGCGCCCGCCGGACCGCGTCGCAGCAGATAGACGACGCAGACCTCGGGCAAGGACATGGATCGAGGGTACGCGCACGCCGGCCGGGCGATCGGGAACGCTGCGGTTCGCCGCCGCGCGGCCTGCCTCGCCGCGGATGTCAGGGGCCGAACGTACCGTGTGAGCATGCGGATCCTGCACACCTCGGACTGGCACATCGGGCGGTCGTTCCACGGCCACGCCACGCTCGATGCGCTGCGCAGTGTGCTCGATGCCCTCGTCCAGCAGGTGCGCGAGCATCGGGTCGACCTCGTGATCGTCGCGGGCGACGTGTTCGACTCCGCGACCCCGGCCGCGGGCGCCTACACGCTCCTCTCCGAGACGCTGCGGGGCCTCGCCGACGCGGGCGCAACCGTCGTCGTCACGAGCGGCAACCACGACTCCGCCGCGCGACTGGGGTTCCAGTCCGGGCTGCTGCGCGACGGTGTGCACGTGATCACCGAACCCGCGACCGTGGGGACGCCGGTCACCGTCACGGACGAGCACGGACCCGTCCACGTGTACGGCATCCCGTATCTCGAGCCGGTGCTGCTGCGCACCGTCTGGCCGGGGGTGCGCACCCAGGCCGACGTGCTGACGCACGCGATGGACCTCGTGCGCGCGGACGTGGCACGCCGCGGGGGGCGGTCGATCGCGGTCGCGCACTGCTTCGCCGCCGGCGTGGAGCCGACGCCGCACCTCGAGCGCGACATCCAGCAGGGCGGGCTCGACATCGTGCCGCTGTCGGCCTTCGAGGGCGTCGACTACATGGCGCTCGGTCACATCCACGGCCGCCAGCAGCTCTCGCCGCGCGTCCGGTACGCCGGCGCACCCCTGCACTACAGCTTCGACGAGGGGCACAAGCCCCGCGGATCATGGCTCATCGAGCTCGACGCCGACGGTCTCGCCGCCGACGGGGCCGCTGTGGAGTGGCTGCCGCTGCCGGTGCCCCGCGCCCTCGTGACACTGACGGCGACGCTCGATGAGCTGCTCGCCGACGAGCGCTTCGCCGGTCATGCCGGGGACTGGGTGCGCGCCGAGTACACAGACCCGCTGCCGCAGCGCGACCCGATGCGCCGGCTGCTCGCACGGTTCCCGCACTGCGCCGAGGTCCGCCACGCGCCGGTGGCAGCCCGCACCGCCGACGCGCGCACATACGCTCAGCGCGTGCGGACCGCGCGCAACGAAGCCGAGCTCGTCGACGCCTTCCTCGCCCACGTCCGGGACGGGGAGGGTGCCTCGGCGCGGGAGGCGGAGCTCGTCGGCGAGCTGCTGGACGAGCGCACCCGCGTGGAGGCCACGGCGTGAGGCTGCACCACCTCGAGCTCACCGGCTTCGGGCCGTTCCGTGAACGGCAGAGCGTCGACTTCGAGGCGTTCGAGCGCGACGGCATCTTCCTGATCGCCGGCCGCACGGGGGCCGGCAAGTCGAGCATCCTGGACGGCGTCTGCTTCGCGCTGTACGGCAGTGTTCCCCGCTACGAGTCGGGCGACAAGCGGCTGCGCAGCGACCACTGCGATCCGGAGGACCCGACCGAGGTGCGTCTGGAGTTCACCGTCGGAGACCGTCGCTGGCGGGTGACCCGAGCTCCGGAGTACCAGCGGCCGTCGCGCCGCGGCGGGGGACTCACGACCGAGCCCACGCGCGCCGAGCTGGAAGAGCTCGTCGGCGGCGTCTGGGTCGGCCGAGCCGGCAAACCCCGCGACGTCGGCTTGCTGCTCGACGAGGTGCTGGGGCTCAACGCCCAGCAGTTCCAGCAGGTCATCCTGCTCGCCCAGAACCGGTTCTCGCGCTTCCTGCTCGCCTCCGGCGCCGAGCGCCAGTCGCTGCTGCGGGCGCTCTTCGGCACCCGGCGCTACGAGGAGTACGCGCGCGAGCTGGGGGAGCGCAGCAAAGCTGCGCAGCACGAGCTCGACGCGCTCGGCGAACGGGCGCGCACCCTGCTCGACCAGGCGGAGCGCGTCATCGCGACGCAGGAGCCTGTCGCAGCGGAGCAGGGCGACGCGCCGCCGGTCGACCTGACGGCCCGCCGTGCCGCGGTCGAGCTCGGCGAGCAGCGCGCCCTGTACCGCCTCGACACGCTCGCGCGCGAGCGTGCGGCCGCCGACGACACCCGTGCAGTCGCCGAGGCCGCGCACGCAGAGCGGGTCGCCCTGGCGAAGGCCCAGCAGGAGCTCGGCCGCGCACACGAACGCCTCACGGTGCTCGAGGAGGCCGGGGGGCAGATCGCCGTCGACCGTCGTCGGCTGCAGCATGCCCGCGCGGCCGAGGTGCTGCGGGCGCCGCTCGAAACCGCGCTGGCCGCGGACGACGCGGCCGCGACGAGCAATGCCGCCGTCGCCTCGGCCGAGGCGGCGTGGCAGCGTGTCGCCGCTGGCAGCGGGGAGGAGGTCGTCGCCGACCTCGCCGAACTGGTGGAGCGCCTCACCGGCGACCTCGCGGTGTGGACCGCGGCGCTCACGCACGAGGCCGCCCTCGTCCAGGGCGAGGCGCAGGTGAGGGATGCCTCGACCGAGGCGACGCGGCTCGAGACCGACATCGTCGCCCTCGACGCGCAGCGTGCCCAGGTGCCCGCCGAGCTGGCCCGGCTGGACGCGGAGCTCGAGGCGGAGCGCGAAGCAGCGGCGCGGCGCGACCCCGCGCGGTCGCGACAGGAGGAGACGGCGAGCCGGCTCGCCGCGGCCGAGGAGGCGGCGCGGCTCGCCGCAGCGCAGCGGGAGGCCGAGATCTCGCACCGAGACGCGGCCGCTGCCGCCGCGACGGCAGCGGCGGCCGTCGCCCGGCTGCTGCAGCGTCGGCTGGATGGGTACGCCGGCGAGCTCGCGACGACGCTGGTCGACGGCGAGCCGTGCGCGGTCTGCGGCTCGACCGCGCATCCCTCGCCCGCCGAGCCGGCCGACGAACCGGTCACCGACGAGATGCTCGCCGCAGCCGAGGTCGAGCGCGACGCGACGGCACGTGACGAGCGCCGCGCGTCGGATGCCGCGAAGGCGGCGCGAGAGCGTCATGCCGAGGCCGCGGCGCGCGCCGGTGGACAGACCGTCGAGGTGCTGCGCACGCAGCTCGCCGCGGCGACCGAGGAGTTCGCCGATGCCGAGCGCGCGGCGAGGTCATCACGTCGCGCCACCGCGCGCTCGGCATCGGCGAACTCCT
>NZ_JBJDRL010000108.1:0-6574 GCF_044987475.1 Microbacterium sp. ZW CA_36 | reverse complement strand
CGGACGTTGAGCGAGCGAGGAACGAGCGAGACGAAACGCTCGCTCCCAGCCGCGACGCCGGGCCGGCGGCGCTTCGACTTCGGGCGCCAGAGCGCCCTCCGCTCAACGACCGGCACCTTGGCCCCGGACGTTGAGCGAGCGAGGAACGAGCGAGACGAAACGCTCGCTCCCAGCCGCGACGCCGGGCCGGCGGCGCTTCGACTTCGGGCGCCAGAGCGCCCTCCGCTCAACGACCGGCACCTTGGCCCCGGTCGTTGAGCGAGCGAGGAACGAGCGAGACGAAACGCTCGCTCCCCGCCGCGACGCCGGGCCGGGGCGCTTCGACCTCGGGCGCCAGAGCGCCCTCCGCTCAACGACCGGCACCTTGGCGCCGGTCGTTGAACGAGCGAGGAACGAGCGAGACGAAACGCTCGCTCCCAGCCGCGACGCCGGGCTCGAGGCGCTTCGACCTCGGGCGCCAGAGCGCCCTCCGCTCAACGACCGGCACCTTGGCGCCGGTCGTGGAGCGAGGAACGAGCGAGACGAAACGCTCGCTCCCAGCCGCGACGCCGGGCGGGGCGCGGCATCCGGTCTCAGCCGATGAAGGCCCACATCAGGAAGGCGCCGTACGCGACCGAGGTGAGCGAGGTGAGCCCGAGGGCGACCACCAGCTCGCGGGGATCGCGGTAGGTCCAGACGATGAGGATCGCGGGCAGCCCCGCCAGCAGGGCGAGGAGCGTGAGCCACGCGATCGGGTAGCCGATCCATGCGAGGAAGGCGGCGATCAGGAATGCGACCAGCACGAACACCGTGAACAGCCAGCGCGTGGCGGTGCGGCCGATGAGCACGGTGAGCGTCTTCTTGCCTGCGACGCGGTCCTGGTCGATGTCGCGGAGGTTGTTGGCCAGGAGCACCGCACACGCGAGGAGTCCCACGCCGACGGCGCCGAACCAGGCCTCCTGCGGAAGTGCGAGCGCCTGCACCCAGGTCGTGCCGAGGGTGGCGACGAGGCCGAAGAACACGAAGACGAAGAGCTCGCCGAGGCCGTAATACCCGTAGGGGCGCTTGCCTCCGGTGTAGAACCATGCGGCGATGAGGCAGACCGCGCCGACCGCGAGGAGCCACCACTGCTGCGTGCGGATCGTGACGGCGAGACCGGCGATCGCGGCGATCGCGAAGAACGCCAGCGCCGCCAGCAGCACGGCGCGTGGCTCGACCTTGCGCGACGCCGTGAGGCGCGCGGGCCCGACGCGGTGGTCGTCGGTGCCGCGGATGCCGTCGCTGTAGTCGTTGGCGTAGTTGACGCCGATCTGCAGCGACACCGAGACGATGAGGCAGAACAGGGCGATCACCCAGTGGAAGACGTCGGTCACGAGGATCGCCGCGCCGGTGCCGACCAGGATCGGCGTGATCGCCAGCGGCAGGGTGCGCAGCCGTGCCGCGCCGATCCAGTCGCCGATGGTGGGCTTCGCGACGCGCGCGGGATCACGCGAGACGTTCGACTTCTGCGGGTTCCCGCGAGACTGCTGCTTCTTCGCGCCCGCGGTGCCGCGCTTCTTGCTGGAGGTTGCTGCCACGAATGCACATCTTAGGGGTCCGGCCGATGAAGACCGGCGCGGCCGTCAACCCCCTCGCCGCATGTCGGGAGCCGCGCGGATCATGGAGGCCATGTTGAGCATCGGATCCACGGTCCTCACCGTGGAAGACATCGGCCGCGCCGGCGACTTCTGGCGCTCCGCCCTCGGCTACGAGAGTCGCAGCGAGCCCAGCGACGACTGGGTGATCCTCGACCCGCCCGGCAAGGCCCACTGGGCGGCGCCCGGCGCGAGCCTCGCCCTGTCGGTCACCGGATATCCCCAGCACTACCCGCCGCGCATCCACCTCGACCTCTACGCCGAAGACCAGGCGGCCGAGATCCGGCGGCTCCTCGATCTCGGCGCCCGCGAGGTCGACTGGGACGGCTACCCCGACGACGCCGACTGGGTCGTGCTCGAAGACACCGAGGGCAACAGGTTCTGCGTGGTGCAGACGGGCCCTTACCCGAAGAGCTGACGCGCGCCCCGGGCTCGGTGGGCGGCGGGCTGGCTGTGGGACAGCCGCGCGTTCCTCAAACGAGGACCGGAGTTCCTCAAATGAGGCCAGGATTCACCAAGGGCCTCCTCGAACGAGGACAAGCGGTTCATCGAACGAGCGGAGTGCGCTCCTCAGATGAGGAACGGAGCCGAAACGAGGATCGAAGCGGCCGAAATCGACCTCATCTCGGCACTCGTCCTCAGTTGAGGACGGGCTCAGTGACGACGTGGCCGGCAGCGAGGACGAGGCAGCGCCTCGAGCGGAGGGCCAGGCGGATCAGTGCAGGGCGAGGACCGCGCGGCGGATGGCCTCGCGGTCGGGCTTACCTGAGGGCAGCGTCGCCAGTTCGTCGACGAGCACGAGGCGCGACGGACGCGCGTGCGCGCCGATCTCGGCCTGCACGGCGGTGCGCGCCTCCTGCAGCTGGACCGCTTCGCTGCGGCGCAGCGCCTCGCCGCGGGAGGCGACGACGACGGATGCCTCGCCCCAGCGCTCGTCGGGGACCCCGACGACGACGGCCGTGTGGAGTCCGGGTATCCCCCGCACGATCCGTTCGACGCGGTCGAGCGAGACGTTGACGCCGCCCGACACGATGACGTTGTCGATGCGCCCGCGCACCCGCAGCACGCCGTCGTCGAACAGGCCGGCGTCGCCGGTGCGGTACCACCGCGTGCCGTCGCGCTCGCGGAGGAATACGGTATCCGTCCGCACGTGGTCGCCCAGGTAGCCCTCGGCCAGAGTCGGGCCCGACACCTGCACCTCGCCGCGCTCGATGCGCAGCCGCACGTTCGCGAGCGGCACGCCGTCGTAGACGCAGCCGCCGCTGGTCTCGGTCGAGCCGTAGGTGCGGACGATGCGCGCCCCCGCCGCCTCGGCGCGCTCGAGCGTCGCGGCCGGCAGCGCCTGGCCGCCCACGAGGATCGTCTCGAACGAGCGCACGGCGGCGAGCACCGAGCTGTCGTGCTCCGCGGCGTCGAGCAGCCTCGACAGCTGGGCCGGCACCAGCGACGTGTACGTCGGGACGCGCTCGCCTCGATCGGTCGACACCATCAGCAGGGCGGCGGCGGCGAAGGACTGGGGCGTGAACGCCCCGGACAGGATCGCCGGCTCGCGGTCGGCGACGAGCGAGCGGACCAGCACCTGGAGCCCGGCGACGTAGCTCGCCGGCAGCGCCAGGAGCCACGCGCCGTCGCCGATGCGGTCGGCGGTCGCCAGCGCGCTCGCGGTGAGGGCGTCGCGACTGAGCACGACACTCTTGGGGATGCCGGTGGACCCCGATGTCGTCACGACGACGGCCGTTCCGGGCCGGACCTCGCCCGGGAGCCCGCTCACGAGCCCCAGGCCCAGCGCGGGACCCGCGCCGTGGAGCGCCCCGCGCAGGGCTCGGAGGATCTCACGGGGATCGTCGCCGACGACGGGTTCGAGCTTCATGCGGACATCAACTCCCCACGCGCGCGCCACGGACGGGACTGGCCGGGCTCATAGCCCTGTCGCGCGATGTCGAGGAGTTCGTGCACGGCGGGTCCTCAGAAGTGCCAGGGGTACGGCGACCAGTCGGGGTCGCGCTTCTCGAGGAAGGCGTCGCGGCCCTCGACGGCCTCGTCGGTGCCGTACGCCAGGCGGGTCGCCTCGCCTGCGAACACCTGCTGGCCGACCATGCCATCGTCGACGGCGTTGAATGCGAACTTCAGCATGCGGATCGCGGTCGGCGACTTGGTGAGGATGGTGCGCGACATGGCGAGCGCCTCGCGCTCGAGGTCGGCGTGCGGGACGACCCGGTTGACCGCGCCCATCTCATATGCGCGCTGCGCCGAGTACTCCTCGGCGAGGAAGAACACCTCGCGCGCGAACTTCTGTCCGATCTGGCGCGCGAAGTAGGCGGAGCCGTAGCCCGCGTCGAAGGATCCGACATCCGCGTCGGTCTGCTTGAACCGGCCGTGCTCGGCCGAGGCGATCGACAGGTCGCACACGACGTGCAGCGAGTGCCCACCGCCCGCGGCCCAGCCGGGGATCACGGCGATGACGACCTTGGGCATGAAGCGGATCAGCCGCTGCACCTCGAGGATGTGCAGCCGCCCGGCGCGGGTCGGGTCGGTGACGGCATCGGACTCGGAGTACTTGTAGCCGTCGCGCCCGCGGATGCGCTGGTCGCCGCCGGAGCAGAACGCCCAGCCGCCGTCCTTGGGGCTCGGTCCGTTGCCGGTGAGCAGCACCACCCCGATACGCGGGTCCTGACGCGCGATGTCGAGCGCGCGGTACAGCTCGTCCACCGTGTGCGGGCGGAACGCGTTGCGCACCTCCGGGCGGTGGAACGCGATGCGGGCGATGCGGCCGTCGCGCGAGACGTGGGATGTGATGTCGCTGTAACCGCCCTCCGTCTGGCCGGGTGCCGGCATCCACTCGTCCTCGTCGAACAGTTCCGAAACGCTCACCCGGCCAGCCTACGGCGGCGCGTCGGCGGGCGTCATCCGCCACCGGACACCACTGCCCGCCAACTAGCCTGGATCGGTGACCTCGACTCTTCGCACCGTGGCCGCTGCCGCGGCATCCGCTGCCCTGCTCTTCACCCTCGTGGCCTGCACGGGCTCGCCCGACGCGACCCCCACGCCCGCCGAGACCAAGACCGTCGCGATCCTCGACAGCGCCTGCGGGGACGACGACGGCATCACCGTCGCCGTGGACGCGTCGAGCCTCGAGGACGGCGACAGCAAGGCATGGTGCATCGGCACCGACGAGACGCTCGCCGCGGCCGACGCCCTCACCCTCGTGAACGTGACGACCGAGGGCACCGACGAGTACGGCGACGAGGTCGTGTGCCGCGTCAACGGCGTGCCTGCCGAAGACGTCGCGATCCCCGCTGCGGACGGGTCGGACTACTTCGAGACGTGCGAGTCGATGCCCGCCGCTTTCGCGTACTGGTCGCTCTGGATCAAGCCCGCGGACGGCGAGTGGGCGTATGCCGAGGAGGGACTCTCGACCCTCCAGCTGGAGCCGGGCGAGTCGCTCGAGCTGCTCTTCACGCTGAACGGCGAGCCGGCCGCGCCGACGACCTGACATGACGTTCCGACCCGGTCCTCTGCGCGCCGCGGCGATCCTCGCCGCAGGATTCGTAGCGGCCCGGGTCGTCTACCGCATCCTCTTCCACGGGGCCGACGGCGACGGCTTCGTGCTGCTGGATCTTCCGGCGGTGCGGCTGCCGTCGCCGTTCGCGCACGTCGTGCTGCTAGGCCCCGTCACCATCGACGGACTGTGGGATGCCGCCGCCAGCGCCCTTCCGATCGCGCTGGCGATCCTCGCCTTCGGCGTCCTGAACGCCGTCGTCGACCTCAATCGCGTGTTCGCGCGGGCGTCGCGCCGTGGTCCGCTCCGCGGCATCGCCCGCGCCCTGGCCATCGCCGGGGCGACGCTCCCCGCGCTCGCCGACGGCGCCCGGGCGGTGCGGTTCGCGCAGCGGCTGCGCGGCGAGCGCGGCGGACCACGGATGCTGCTGCCCCTGCTCGAGCGCACCCTCGAGCGCGCCGGGAACGTCGCCGCGGCCCTCGAGCTTCGCGGCTTCGCGGGGCGCGGCCTCGACGGCGACTGCCTCGCGCCCGTCGAGGCTCGCGACGTGGAGATCGGCTTCGGGCCGGTGACCCGCTCGGGCCGGGGCAGACCGGCATCCGCGGCAGATGTCGTCTCGCGCCCCGAAGCCCCGCGCAGCGCTTCGGCGATGGCGGGTGCGGCGAGCTCCGGCATCCGTCTCCCCGCCGACCTCGTCCTTTCCGCCGGCACGCTGACTCTGGTGTCGGGTGCGACCGGGTCGGGAAAGTCCACGTTGCTGCGAGCCATCGCCGGCCTTCATACCCACACCGACGGCGGCTGGATCGCCGGCTCCCTGCGGGTCGTCGGACACGAGCGCGACCGGGTGCCCCCGCGCGACCTCGCGCAGCGCGTGGGCGTCGTGCTGCAGCATCCGCGCGAGGCGTTCGCGACCGAGCTCGTACGCGACGAGATCGGGCTCGCGCTCGAACTCCGCGGCGTCGCGCCGGTGATCGTGGGCGCCCGAGTGGCCGAGGTGGCGGCCAGGGTGGGCGTGACAGGGCTCCTCGACCGGCCCACGCGCGGGCTGTCGGCCGGTGAGGCGACGCTCGTCGCGATCACCGCCGCGATCATCGAGCACCCGATCGTGCTCCTGGTCGACGAGCCGCTGGCCGACCTCGACGCCGACGCTCGCGTGCAAATCGCGGGGCTGCTCGACGCCCTCGCGCACGAGGCGGGCATGTGCGTCGTCGTGGCCGAGCACCGTGTGGCGACGCTGTCAGAGATCACCGACACCGTGCTCCGCATCGACGGCGGCGTGGTGAGCATGTCGTCTGCTGCCGGGCTTCATCCGGGCTCGGGACGCACGCGGGTCGTTCGGGCTGGATCGGTCGCGGCGCCGGCCTGGGCGATGCGAGCCACGCCGCAAGAGGATCCGGCGGCAGGGCGCGCTGGCGTTCGCGGCGTCGGCGCGACAGGACACGGCGGCCGCGCGTCGGCACGC
>NZ_JBJDRL010000107.1:0-6833 GCF_044987475.1 Microbacterium sp. ZW CA_36 | reverse complement strand
AGCCGAGCGGGTCGCCGTCGTGCGCGACCCGCTCGGCTGGGGCGTGGCTCCGCAGGTGGCCGCGGCCGCGCGGTCGACGGCGCTCACCGCAGCAGGATGGGCCGTCGACGACGTCGAGCCGCCTCTGATCGAGGAGGCCGCGACGCTGTGGCGCCGCATCTCGACCACCGAGATGGTCGGCGCCTTCCTGCCCGGCGCGCTCCCCGTGCCGCTGTCGCACGGCTCCACCCGGTACTTCCTCGACAACGCCGAGGAGACGGAGGTGCTCGCATCGGGCGAGGCCTACGGCGGCGCCTGGGCGCAGCGGGCGGTCATCGCGGCCGCGTGGGAGAGGTTCCAGGCCGAGTACCCGATCGTGCTCGGCCCGGTCTCGGCGCGGCGCATGCCCGAGATCGGCTACGACCTGTCGGGCCCGGCGGCGACCACCGAGCTCTGGCGCGACCACCGGCTCCTCGTCACGGTCAACTTCCTCGGGCTGCCCTCGGTGGCCGTGCCGACCGGGCTGGACGAGGACGGTCTGCCGACGGGGGTGCAGCTCATCGGGCCGCGCAACGCCGACCACATCTCACTCGCGGCGGCTCGGGATGTCGAGGCCGCCCTCGGCGGGCTGACCCCCGTCGAGGCACGCGTCGCCGGAGCGGTCGCGTGACCGCCGGAGAGCCGGGGCTCGAGTTCGTGTTCGAGCTGAAGGTGGCGGTGTCCGAGCCGATCCGGGTCGGACGCACGGCATCCGAGGATCTCAACGTGACGCCCATCGTGGGCGGCACGATCTCGGGGCCGCGGCTGAACGGACGCGTCCTGGGGGTCGGCGCCGACTGGTGGGTGACGCGGGGTGCGACGACCCAGCTCGACGCGCGCTACCTGATCGAGGCGGACGACGGCGCGGCGATCGACGTCGTCAACCGCGGCTACTGGCACGCCGGCGAAGACGTCGAGCGGCGCCTGCACGCCGGCGAGGACGTGGGCGAGGACAAGCTGTACTACCGCACCGCCTTCGTGTTCCAGACCGGCGCGGAAGCGCACCGCTGGCTCACCGAGGCGCAGTTCGTCGGCTACGCGAGGCCCGAGCCGGGGCACGTCTGCATCCGGGTGTTCAGGGTGCGCTGACGCGCCGGCGCGCGATCGCGGTCACCGAGGCGGGTGTTACCCGCGGCCTTTCGTGGAGTCAACCCCGTGGCTCGGCACCGCCCGGTTTCGTACGGTGGCTGTTCCAGTGAGAGGAGCCGTCATGGCAACCAGCATTGTGACAGCAGAGATCGACGTGGACGCCCCGATCCGGGCCGTGTACGACCAGTGGACGCAGTTCGAGGAGTTCCCGCGCTTCATGTCCGCGGTGGAGCGCATCGACCAGCTCGACGATCAGCGCACCCACTGGATCGTGAACATCGGGGGAGTCGAGCGCGAGTTCGACGCCACCATCACCGATCAGGTGCCCGACGACCACATCTCGTGGGCGAGCCACGGTGAGAAGCTCCACACCGGCCGTGTCGGCTTCGTGCCGGCGGGGGACGGCACTCGGGTCTCCCTCGAGATGACGTGGGTGCCCGAGTCCTTCACCGAGAAGGCCGGCGCCGCGCTCGGCATCGACGAGCGGGCCGCGAAGAAGGACCTTGAGCGCTTCAAGGAGTTCATCGAGGAGCGCGGCCGCGAGGCGGGCGGCTGGCGCGGTGAGATCCACGGCACGCCGACGCGCGACGTCTGAACCGAGCTCGAGAAGAGGAGAACCACGATGTCCGACAGCCTTCCCGCAGACATCCCCGCGGCGCCCGACGGTCAGCTCGGGACGGAGCAGGCGGGAGTGCAGCCGCTCCGCGATCGCGACACGTCGATCGAACCGGACCCCACCCGCGACCCGGCGCAGGCCGAGTGGGATCGCACGACCGCGCTCGAGGTGGGCGAGGATCCGGACATCGAGACGGCCACCGGCGACGATCCGGCGCACCTGCCCTCCGATGACGAGGAGGTGCCGCGCGAGGATGTGCCGTCCGCGGCGATGCAGCCCGACACCCAGGGGTTCAGCCCGGAGATCGCCGAGCTCGGCGACACGGGCCAGGGCGACCTCGCACCCGAGGACTATTAGACAGCCGACCTGCCGATCCTCCGCGTGGTCTATGCGAACGCGAACAGCGGCGGGAACGCCACGACGACGATCGCCGCCCAGGCGAGGTAGACCGGCAGGAAGCCCGTCTGCCACCGCTCCAGGCGCTCGAACGGCGCGCGGCGCATCGCGAACCGGAGCTGCAGCCACGCGGCGCCGACGAGGTTCGCGAGCAGGATGACGTTGAGCCCGAGCGAGGCGAGCTTGTTGGGACTCGCGCCCCACTCGGCGATCCGGCCGATCATCGCGACGAGCACCATGATGTCGACGACGAGCGCCGCCCCCACCATGAGCAATTGCAGCCGGTCGAACCACGACGGCGGCGCGAGCGGCTCGCGGGCCGATAGCGCGTAGAGGAGCAGGCCTACGACGACCACCAGCACGATGTCGAAGAGGATCAGCAGGTCGCGCTGGCCGAAGGCCTCGATCTCGCCTCCGTCGACGAGGTTCCCCTGCAGGAGTCCCGCGACGATGAAGGCGAGCAGCAGCAGTGTGAACAGCGGCGTGAACAGCTTGGTCAGCACCGGGGCGATGTTCTCGATGACGCTCTGCTTCGCCTCGACCAGCCATGCGGCGACGACGACCGCTCCGGCGACGCCGCACGGCACCATGAACTGCTCGACGAACCACTCGGCGTCGAGGCCGATCGCCGAGAACACGCCCATGGTGAGCGCGACGAGCACGCCGCCGCCGAGCGCGATGAGAGCGAGGTAGACCACCCATTCGCCGGTGAACCGGATGAAGTCCATGCGGGCGCGGGTCGATCTCACGCGCCCGTCGATGTACGCGATCCCGGTCACGATCCACAGCGCCACGGCGACATGCGTCGCGGCGAGCACGAGCGTCGCGCCGTCCGGTGCGAAAGGGTAGACCGCCATCACGACGGCCGCGAGAAGGAACGGGACTGCCACCACCGCGAGGGTGGGCACGGACGCCCGGCGGCGCACCAGGAAGTACGTCGCGAGGAACGGCAGCACGAGCAGCGCCGCGAAGCGCGCGTAGAAGGCGCCGTCGTCGCCGAAGCGGATGCCGAACAGCGCCGGGATCTGGATCGCCAGGCCCGCACCTATCGAGAGCTCGACGGCGAGCGGAAGGCCGCCGCCGCTGCGCGGCGCGCGCGGCTCGCCCGGGACCATCAGCTGCTTCCAGAGGCGCTCGGAGTGCTCGCGCGCGAACTCGCGAGAGAGGTCGTCGAGTCCGCCGAGCCGCTTCACGGCGACGAGGAACGCCTCGTCGCCGTCGAGGCCGGAGGCCTCGAGCCGATCGATCTGGCCGCGCAGGTGGTCTTCGAGCTCGTCGACGTCGCGGCCGTCGATCGCCTCGGGGCGCGAGACGTACGCTCGCCACGCCGAGATCTGGTCTTCGATGCGGGGCTCGAGGTGGTCCGCCATGTCACGCACCCCCGAACGCCGGGGCGCCGGCGAAGTCGGTGCCGCCGTCGCGATCCGACCACACCCGCTGCAGCGCCCGGCTCACCACCGCCCACTGCTGCCGCTGTTCGGCGAACGCCGCGCGACCGCTGGCGCTGAGACGGTAGTGCTTGCGCGGACGACCACTGGGGGAGGCCCCCCAGGACGACTCCACATGCCCGACCCGCTCCAGCCGATGCAGCAGGGGGTAGAGCATGCCGTCGCTCCACTCCAGCTCGCCGCCCGAGAGCTCGCCCACGCGCTGCAGGATGGCGTAGCCGTACGACTCGCCGTCGGCGAGGATGCCGAGCACCATCGGCGTCGCTGCCGCGGCGACCAGGTCTTTGCCGATCTTCACATCGTCCTCCATGCGTAGAAGCCCTATGTACATAGAAGTACAAGTTACCTAGAACTGCAAGGTAAAACGCATGACGCCGCGTGACAGTCGCGCGCGGCGCGCGGGAATGCGTTCGCCCGCGGCGTGTTGGGATGGGGAGGGCGAATCGCCGCCCACTCCGGACGAAGGACCCGCATGACCCTCCCCACGAGTACCCCCGACACCGTGACCGACGCCCGCTGGCACGCCGTGTCGTCCACGCACGGCGTCGCCGCGCTGCGCCACACGCACTGGCTGGATGCCGAGCCCCGCGCGTACGACGGCGCACCGGGCCTCTGGCGCGCGGTGCACGACCGGGTGGTCGGCACGGGTCTGCGCGCACAGGCGGCGGACGCCCCACGCGACGAGATCGTGTTGGCACCTGGAGAGCACCTTGACGTCGGACGCCTGCGGCTGAAGGCGATCAGCCGCGAGGGCGCACCGGCGCTGCGCGTGTTCGACCCCGAGGTTCCCGGGCGCACGCGGCTGCGCGGCATCCTGTCGTTCCCTCATGACGACGCGTGGGCGCTCACCGGTGTGTTCCACCCCGCGCCCGAAGGACAGATCAACGTCATCCGCAGCGTCGACGGGTACGAGCGGGAAGAGCCCGCGGTCGGCACGATCGCCCTCGAGGTGGGCGGCGCGCCCGTGGAGCTGACGGTCACCGGCGATCCGTCGTCCGGTCTGAGCGCCGTGATCGCGGATGCCACGAGCAACGTCGACGCCTACCGCTTCCGGTTCCTCGAGATCGACGCGCCGGCCGCCGACGGGTCGGTCACCGTCGACTTCAACAACGCCTACCTGCCGCCGTGCGCGTTCAGCGACCACTACGTGTGCCCGCTGCCGCCGGCAGGCAACCGTCTCGCCGTCCGGGTCGAGGCGGGGGAGCGCGCGACAGTCCTGGACTGAGCACGGTCGACCTCGCGCGACCGCGACGAGCCGGTCGCGCGGCGGGGATCGGTACGAGGACAATGGGGCCTCAGCCGGAGGGTGTCCGGCATGGCCCGATCCGAGGAGCCGACATGGCCCGTTCCCTCTCCGAGATCCGCGAACGCTCTCGTGAGCGCGCCCGGCTGCGCGCCGCGGCGCGCTCCGAGCTGAAGAACACCGCGTACGAGATCTTCATCGGCGCGCTTTCGATCCTGTCGATCGTCAACCTGGTGCTCGTCTACGTGATCGCGGGCGACAACGCGGTCGAACTCGTGCTGTCGGTGATGAACGCCCTGTTCAGCGCGATCTTCCTGGGCGACTTCATCTACCGGATCTCGACCGCGCCGTCGGCGGGGCGCTACTTCTTCCGCGGCTTCGGCTGGGCCGATCTGCTGGCGAGCCTGCCATTCCCGCAGTTCAAGATCCTCCGCCTGTTCCGTCTGCTGCGCGTCTTCCGGCTCCTGCGCGACCTCGGTCCGCGGACGGTCTGGGCGACGCTCATCCATGACCGCGCCAACAGCGCGCTGATGACGCTGCTGCTGATGGGCGTGCTCGTGCTGCAATTCGGGAGCATCACGATCCTGGCGGTCGAGGAGCACGCGGACGGAGCCAATATCACGACGGCCTCCGACGCGCTCTGGTACACCCTCGTCACGATCTCGACCGTCGGCTACGGCGATCAGTACCCGGTCACCAATGCCGGCCGGCTCATCGGCACACTCATCATCGTGGTCGGCGTCGGCATCTTCGGCACCTTCACCGGTTACCTGGCCAACCTGTTCCTCGGGCCGGGCAGGGGCGGAGCCGAGGCTGCGGAGACGGATGCCGCGCTCGCCGATCCGGGCGACGAGGAGTCCGACGCAGCCACCGCGGGGGCGCCGGCTGCGGAGACCGCGCAGCCGTCGATCGCGCGCCACGCGGCGAAGGGGGTCGCCGCCGGTGCCGCGGCGGGTGCCGTGAACGCCGGTGTCTCGGCCGCCGCCGCTACGGCGGAAGGCGGCGCGGACGTTCCACCGGTCGCGGCCGCCGACGAGATGCCCACCGACCCGGGCGAGACTGCCGAGCGGCTTCGCGCCCTCCTGGCGCAGTCCGAGGAGGCGATGGCCGAGATGCGGCGGCTGCTCGCCGGCGCCACGCCGTAGCGCCCGGCGGGCGGGCCTCCACGAAGGGGAGAGGCGCTCAGCCGCCGACGGTGCGGGGGCCCTGCGGCCGGGTCGAGTTGCGCACGATCAGATGCGTGGGCAGCGGCGTGTCCTCGGTGACGCTGTCGGGCTCCTCCACCGCGATGAGCACCTTCTGCATCATGAGCTCGCCGAGGCTCGCGAAGTCCTGGCGCACGGTGGTGAGCGCCGGGTAGAGGTAGCCCGCCTCGGGCACGTCGTCGAAGCCGACCACGCTGACGTCCTCGGGGACGCGCAGCCCGCGCTCGCGCAGCGCTGACAGCAGACCGATCGACATGTGGTCGTTCGATGCGAACACCGCCGCCCCGGGGCCGATGTCGAGATCGGCGCCCAGCCGGTACCCGCTCGCGGCGGACCAGTCGCCGTGCCGCGGCTCGACGACCTCGAGGCGGCGCGACCCCAGCTCGTCGCGCCAGCCGCGGATGCGCTCCACGGCATCCGGAGCGCGCTGCGGCCCGGCGAGGTGGAGGATGCGCGTATGGCCGAGCTCGGCGAGGTGTCGGACAGCCGAGCGGGCGCCGCGGTACTGATCGATCGAGACGATGAGGGGGCTCCGGCGCGCGGTCGCGGCGGCGGCGACCACCGGGATGCTGAGATCGAGGCCCCGCACGACCTCGAGCACGCCGATGTCGACGACGATGAGCACGATCGCGTCGACGCGCTGGCGGAGCAGAGACTCGATCACCTCTCGCACGGCGGCAGGGTCGGGATCGAGAGCACTCACCGTCTCGACGCTGTAGCGCTCCGCCCGGGCCGCGAAGTTGAAGGCCGTGGCCACCGACGTCGGGCCGTAGTCCGAGACCCCTGGCGCGACGAGCCCGATCGTTCGGGTGCGGCGG
>NZ_JBJDRL010000106.1:0-6981 GCF_044987475.1 Microbacterium sp. ZW CA_36 | reverse complement strand
CGGCAGGCGTCGCGGCCGGCGTCGCAGGCGCGGCCGCACTCGAGACGCGACGCGAGCGTCGCCAGCGCGAGCGCGGTGCGGTGGCAGAGGTCGCCGTGCCGGTGATCGAGGAGGGGCCCGACGTCGAGGTATCGGACTCGGCGCCCGCACCCGCGGTCGTCGATGCCCTGCCCGCGGCGACCGAGGAGCACGTTCCGGCCTCCGCCGACGCCGACGCCGATGCCGATGCCGACGCCGATGCCGACGCGCCGGTCGACACCGAGGCGACCGTCATCGATGCCGTGCCGACTGAGCCTTCGGCCGAGGCGATCGCTGAGCCGCAGGAGGACGCGGAAGCCGGCGGGCTGGATGCCACCGAGCAGGCATCCGTGACCGAGCCGGAGGCGCTCGCATCCGAGTCGTCGGTGGGTGCGTTCGGGTCCGACGCCGAGCAGCCGGAAGAGTCCGACGCGGCGATCGGGGACACGAGCGCGGCGGACACCGATGCGGCAGACGTCGCACCGGCCGGCACCGAGGGTGAGAGCGACGCCTCCGGTGAGTCCGAGATCGAGCCGGCAGAGCATCCCGAGACCGCGGCGGACGAGCCGCCGCTCGAGGGCTCGGCCGGTTCGACCGACGAGCCCGGGCTGGAGTCCGAGCCGGAGTCCGTCGACGACGCCGAGAGCGCGCCTGGAATCCCTGAGCCCGAATCGGAGCCCGTCGCGGACGAGGCACGTCACTCCGAGGATGCGGAACCCGAAGCCGAGGGTTCCGAGACGGGCGAGGAGCCCGCTTCCGAACGCGATGGCGATGACCGTCGCCACGACGCCTGACGCCGGTCTCGAACGCGTCTGACGGGGACGGTCCCGCGCCGCCGGGAGCGGGCGTGGGGCCGTCCCTTCTCAGTTCTTCAGTTCCTCGGCGAGCATCACCAGGATGCCGCTGGGACCGCGGAGGTAGGTGAGCTTGTAGACGTCCTGGTAGGTGGCCACGCCGCGCAGCGGATGGCAGCCGTGTCTCGCGGCGATCTCGAGGGCTTCGTCGATGTCGTCGACGGAGAAGGCCACCCGGTGCATGCCGATCTCGTTGGGGAGCGTGGGCTCGGTCTCGATCGCTTCGGGATGGATGTACTCGAAGAGCTCGAGCTGGCCATGGCCGTCGGGCGTCTGCAGCATCGCGATTCTGGCGTGGTTCCCGTCGAGTCCGACGGCGGTGTCGGTCCACTCCCCGCTGACCGTGTCGCGGCCGACCACCGTGAGACCGAGGTCGGTGAAGAACGCGATGGTCGCATCGAGGTCGCGCACGGCGATGCCGACATTCTCGAGTTTGATGGCCATGCGTTGCATGCTACTCAGCACCGCCCACACGGGCTGATGGTCGTGTCGCTACGGTGAGAGCCGTGCCTTTCGCGCTCCGGCCGGCGCCAGGTGATCGGCTGGTCGTGTGCGATCTAGTGCGACGCGAGGGCGGACTGCCACCGGTGCTGCTCGCGGGCGAAGAGCACGGCGAAGATGCCCCACACGCCGAGGTCGTCGGCGAAGCCGAGTGGTCCCAGCAGCAGCTCGGGGATCAGATCGATCGGCGCGAACGTGTAGACGACAGCGGCGATCGCGACGACCCATGTCGTCGGCGCGACACGGTGCTCGCGGCGCTTGACCGCCCTGACAAACCTCCACCACATGCTCCCCAGTGTGCGCGTGCAGCACGTCGGACGGCCCGCCGAGACGGAATCGTGATCGTTCAGTCAGAAGATCCACAGCCCGTGGTCAGCGGGTCACGGCTCGCCCTGCCCCGCCTTCTCGTCCTCTTCCGGCTCGAACGTCGACGGCACGCCCGTGTGCCCCGCCGCGACCCCGTCGGGCGCGTCGGGGATCGTCCCGTCGCGTCCGAGGCCGCCGGGCTTGCGGGTGCCCTCGTCGTCGGTCTTCGGCTCTTCTGCGTTGCGATTCATCGGTTGCTCCCTTGCTCGTCAGCGGAAACGTACGCCGACCCGCGGGCGCACGGATCCCGGTTGACAAACGGCGGAGCACCGCGGCAATGCGCTGCGTTCCGACGGGCGACCGCGTCAGGACGTGCGGAGGTCCGCGCTTCGCAGCTCTCGGCGGATGACGCGCGCGACGACGCGCGCGTCGAGGCCGATCTGGAAGAGCTGCCCCTTCAGCGGGTTCCAGAGGCCGACGAACCGCAGCCCGTCCGTGCCGGGCGCGGACGTCCGGCCTGTCACGATCGGAGCACCACGCTCATCGAGCACACCGAGGTGGCCGATCATCGTGGTCAGCCCCGTGGTGTAGCCGGTGGCGGCGATCACGGCATCCGGCGCGAATCGGCTGCCGTCGGTGAGGACGGCCTCGGATCCGTCGAATCGCTCGAGCGAGGCGACAGGGGTGACCGAGGCGGTTCGCAGCGCCGCGACGAGACCGACGTCGATCGTCGGCGTCACGCCCGTCGACCGTGCCTGTGCGACCACGCCGGCGCGTGCGCGCGGCATCCCGTATCGGGTCAGATCGCCGAGAGTCACACGCTGCAGCAACCGGTTCACCGGGTCGACGAGCGCGGCGGGCAGAACGTCCATCGGGACCGCCATCAACGTTGTCGGAAGGGGTCCGAACTGCCGCGGGATGATGTTCGGCGGCGTCCGGATCGACAGGCGGACGTCGGCGGCGCCGTGCTCGGCGAGGTCGGCAGCGATCTCGGCACCCGTGTTGCCGGCGCCGACCACGAGAACCCGCTGACCGTCGTACGGGTGGGGGCTGCGATACGCCGATGCGTGGATGACGGAGCCGCCGAAATCCTCCTGTCCCGGCCAGTGCGGCTGAACCGGTGTATTGCTGTAGCCGGTGGCGACGACGACCTGTCGCGCCGTCAGCATGCCGGTGTCGGTTGTCGCGGTCCAACGCCCGTCTGCGCGGTCGAGGCGGCGCACCTCGGTGCGGAACTGCGGGGCGAGGCCGTGACGCCGCGCGTAGACGCGAAGGTAGTGCGCCATGTCGTCCTTGGCGACCCAGCGTCCGAACCGCCGGGGCATGCGCAGTCCCGGCAGGGCGGATTGGATGCGCGGCGTGTGCAGATGGAGCCGCTCATAACGCGCGGCCCAGGTGTCGCCGACGGCCTCGCCGCGGTCGACGATCACCGCGTCGATCCCCTGGCGCCGCAGACAGGCGGCGACGGCGAGCCCCGCAGGCCCCGCTCCGACGACGAGCACATCAGCAGACATGGTCCTCCCGAGGGGAACGTTAGCGGGGGGATCCCGCGCACGTCATCACCGGCGTCGAATACTCGGGGCTCACAGGGCGCATGGGGGACACCTACGCATCAACCACGATCGGCCGACCCTCTGTCCGAGCGTTGGGCTACCGTGGCACGCATGGTGTTCGCAAACGCAGGAAGTCTGGGCGCCGCACCCGGCAAGCGGGACGAGCTCGTGCGCCACCTCACGCGTCGCAGCGACCAGCTGCGCGAGGTCGGCTGCCTCCTGTACGAGGTGGGCGTGAACGACGCGGACCCCGACACGGTGTTCGTGGTCGAGCTGTGGGAGAGCGCCGAGGCCCATCGTGCCTCGCTGGCGCTGCCCGAGGTGCAGGCCTCGATCGCGGATGCCCGCGCGCTGCTCTCCGGGCACTTCGGCGGCTTCCGGTTCGACGTCATCGGGTCGCCGCTGCGCGACGACGGAACGGCTCAGGCGCCGTCCTGACGACGTCGCCCGGTGTGCGCTCGGGCCGTCGGGCGCATCAGCGCTGAGGCGCGCGGCTCTCGCGTCCGGCGCGCCCTCGGGCGTGCGGACCGTCCTCGTCAGTCCTGACGGCCGGCGACGCCGAGGAAGCGGATGAAGACCGCGATCCAGCCGAAGATCAGCGCGAACACGATGATCTCGAACGCCGTCAGCGAGAAGAAGCCGACCGCGGGGATGAAGAGGACCACCGAGGCGGCCATCGCCGCGAGGAACGCCCACGACGCGACGAAGTAGGTGCGCGGCATCCCGCGAAGGAAGTTCGGCCCGCCGATGAGCAGGACGAGGAACATCGCCGCCATGCCGGATGCCGAGATGTTGTGCAGCGCGAAATTCACATCGACGGGGAAGATCCCGACGCACGCGAGCATGATGCCCATCACGACGAAGAGCACGGGGACGATGCGTGTGCCGCGCGGATTTTCGAGCACGCCGGCCGCGGCGAGCACGCGCATGTCGTTGGCGATGTAGACCGCGAAGGTCGTCACGAGCAGGCCCGCAGCGATGAGGGTGCCGTTGAACACCCAGCTCGACAGGTCGTCCTCGAAGGTGCCGAGATGACTGAAGTGGATCGTCCACCACCTCGGGTCGGGCGTCGTGACCATGGCTGTCAGCGTGCCGATCGCGATGAACGCGAGCAGCAGCGACGACATGCGCTGCGTCGTCATCGCCGAGACGGACAGGAACACGATCCACGTGGTGATGCCGAGGGTGACCGCCATCAGCACGACCGACCAGAACGTCACGAGCGGAAGCCCGATGAAGCCCATCGCGAGCACGCGATACAGCGCGTACACCGCCACGAACGCGAGCGCCGTGTGGACGATCACCACCGAGACGGTGTTGACGATGTACTTCCATGACGGCAGCGTCTGCCGCCACTCCTGCCCCGGCCGGTTCCGCGCACGCCAGTACTCGGTCGTCGATGCAGCCGCTGCGACCACCGCCGCCCCGCACGCCGCCCACACCGCGAACGAGTCGGCCTGGCCGGCGAGCTGAAGGTCCGGTGCGAACAGCCCGACGAGGAGGCCGTAGATCGCGCCGATCGCGCCGGCGGCGAGACCGGCGTAGACCGCCTGCGACTCCGCACGGCGCCCGGGTGTCGGTGCGGCTGTCTCAGCCGGCGGCGAGGTGTTCGTGGTGCTCACGAGGTCAGAATACGACCGCGCCCGGGCGTGCGGGGCGTTCGCCGCGACACGATCTGGCGACGGTTCCCACGCTCTCTGCTCGGCTCGCTCAGGCGCCGCGCTGCAGCCAGGGGCGCAGCATCCGCGTCACCCACGGGAGAACTGCATACGTCATCACCGGGGTGAGCAGCACCGTCGAGAGCAGCACGCGGGCGATCAGCGGCCACTCCGCGAACCCCGGGACGAACCCGAGGAGCCACGACGCGAGGAGATTCGTGGGGAAGAAGCCGAGCCAGATCGTGACGGCCTGCTTCCAGCGAGGCGGGGCGGACGGGAGGGGATGCTGGACCGGTCCGGTGGCCGGTGACGTGGCGGTACCCGCATGCCGCGACTCGACGTGGGTCGCGAACGGAGCGTCGAACCAGCCCTCGATGCCGGTGCGTCGCTCGACTCTGACCTCGTTCGCGAAGGCGCGGCCGGAATCGAGCCACCACGAACGCTGCGGCGAATCCTCCCATGCCTCGAGGGTCGGGATGTCGCGGAAGCGGTAGAGCATGTACCAGAGGTCGCTGCCCTCGCCCGCGCGGACCCAGCCGGAGCCGAGGAAGCCCGCGAAGCCGGCCGCGAGATCAGTGCCGGCTTGCATCCAGCTCGTGGCCTCGGCGGTGCGGGACGGGTCGATGCGTCGTTCGATCGCGACGGTGATGGGGTGGGCCACGGGTTCTGCCATGGCATCCATTCTCGGGGCGTCCGCGCGGCGGCGCGTCGCCGGACGGCCGCGGGTGCGGGCGCCTGCGAGAGAGTGCGGGGGAGCGTCAGCAGCCACGCGCCCATGGTGACGAACGCCACGAGCTCGAACAGCGCGAGTGTGATGAGTCCGGCGGTCAGCACGACCATGCCGGCGGCGAGCAGCGCGACGCAGATCGCGGTGGCGCGGCGGAACCGGCGACTGCGGCCGGGGATGGCGAGACCGGTGGCGACGGTCGCGAGGAACGACAGGCCCAGGCCGGTCGCGATGAGGTCGTGCATCACGGGACTCACCGGGATCGGCACGAGGCCAACGCCGGTGAGGTGCAGGCCGGCCGAGACGATCGACCCGCGGAAGCCGCGCGCCGAGCGACGACGGATGCCGCTGGGCAGCGCGACGACGATGAACACGCCGTAGGCGGCGAGGAAGAAGCCCGAGAAGATCGCGATCGAGTTGAATGTGCGGCCTGAGAAGTCGGAGTGCGTGCCGAGCTGCGAGAAGTGGTGGTGCCACCACGTCGGGTCGTGGCTGGTGAGCAACGAGAGGAGGACGCCCACGGGAAGTGAGAGCACCGCGAGTCGCCCGATGCGGTGCGCGATGAGGGTGTGTTCGACGGCGGTCGCCGTGATGGATGCGGCGTCCGGTCCCGGCGGGTCGGCGTCATCGGTGATCATCCCCGGCGTGGCGCGCGGCGCAGACGCGGCCGGCCGGTGGTTCGTGGCGCGTGGGCGCGCCGAGGAGGCGGTGGACACCTTCGCACGAAGCGGCACGACAGGACCGCTGGTTGCGTCGGAAAGGGTCGTGGAAGACATTCGACTCACGATCGGGTTCTGTTCGACGCGCCCGGATGCCGGACATCCCCCATAGACCCCGACACCGAGGCCCGCCGGCTTTGACGACAAATCCCCAGTTCAGCGGCGAACCGCTCAGTCAAACAGTATCCCGATCGGCCGAGAAAGCGCTGGCCGGGCTCTGGTTCTGATACGGATCGGTCACGTGGGTGCGCGGGTACGCTGGTGAGGTCGGCGTGCGCACGGCGCCGCGGCGGTGTCGATGCGACGCCCCGCCGATCCTGGAGGAGCCGGATGCCCAAGAACAAGAAGCCCGGCGGCGGACGCGCGGCGAAGAACTACGACCCGCGCTATAACCCCAAGAATCGGGCCGCGAGCCAGGGGCGGGACGGGCAGGACGCGAAGCGCCGCCCGGGCGACTCGTCGTCGGGCAAGCCCGGCAGTCGCAGCGCCGGACACCGGGGATTCCGTGCCGAGGAGCCCTCGAAGGACGCGGAGGCCGGTCGCCCCAAGGGGCGCTGGACCGCCCAGGAGCGGGCCGGCCGCGACGAGGCGCGGGCGATCAGCACCCACGCCCGCGATGACCGCGGGCGCCCGGCTCGCTTGGAC
>NZ_JBJDRL010000105.1:0-7058 GCF_044987475.1 Microbacterium sp. ZW CA_36 | reverse complement strand
GGGCATGCTTCTCAGCCGGGCCACGCCAGCAGGTCCTCGTGCGACACGGTGACCCGCAGCCGGCCGGCTGCGGGTCACCGTGTCGCACGAGGACCTGCTGGCGTGGCCCGGCTGAGAAGCATGCCCCCGCGGCTGCGGATGGCGGTGCGGATCGTGGCGGCGCTCGCGGTCATGGTCGCGACGGCCGCCGTGGTCGGCGCCGCGCCCTTCGTGGAAGGACTCGCCTCCATCTCGCCGTGGACGATCCTCGCCGCCGTCGCGCTCGCGGCGGTCGCGACAGCCGCTGCGGCCTGGCGGTGGCGGCTGGTCTCGACGGGGTTCGGCCTGCCGCTGGCGTGGGGGGACGCGTTCACCGCGTACTACCGCTCGCAGTTCCTCAACACCGTGCTTCCCGGTGGGATCGTGGGCGACGTGCAGCGCGCGTATCTGCACGGCAGCGACCACGACCGGCTGGATCTCGCCGCGCGCGCGGTGGCGGCCGAACGCATCGCCGGTCAGCTCGTGCAGATCGTGCTGACCCTCGCGATCCTGCTCCCGCTGGGGTTGACCTCGCCGCTGGCTCCGCTGGCGTGGCTCAGTGGAGGCGTCGTCGTGGTCGCGCTGGCCGCCGTCGCCGCCGTGGCCTTCAGTCGGCGGGGGCGCTCGCTGCTCGGCCGCGAGTACCGCCTGCTGCGGCCCGTGGTGTCCCGGCCGCTGACGCTGCTCGCGATCACCGGTGCGTCGGTCGTCGTCGTCGCTGCGCACGCGGCCACCTTCGTCGTCGCGGGTCTGGCGGCGGGGGTGCACGCCGGAGCCGCCGAACTCGCCCTCGTGGCGCTGATCGTGCTCGGCGGGGCCGCGATCCCGCTCAGCATCGGGGGCTGGGGGCCGCGCGAGGCGGTCGCTGCCGCCGCCTTCGCCCTCGCGGGGCTGGGTGCCGCCGCAGGCGTCGCCGTCTCGACGGCGTTCGGCGTGCTGACCGTCGTCGCCGTCGCCCCCGGAGCCGTAGCACTGCTGGCGGACCGCTTCCGTTCCCCGCGGCAGAGGGGCATCATCGGGAGGAGGAGATCCGTATGAGCGAGCGACCCTACGTGACCCTCAGTTGCGCGATGTCGATCGACGGCTACCTCGACAGCGCCGAGCCCCACAGGCTGGCGATGTCGAACGCGGCCGACCTGGACCGTGTCGACGACGTGCGTGCCCTCCATGACGCGATCATGGTGGGCGCGTCGACGGTGCGCCGAGACAACCCCCGTCTGCTGGTGCGGGATGCCGCCCGACGCGCGCGACGCCTGGCCTCGGGCCGGCGGGAGTCCCCGGCGAAGGTCACCGTGACGGCGAGTGGCGACCTCGCCCCGGACGCCGCGTTCTTCACGACGGGGGAGGGGCCGCGCATCGTCTACTGCCCGCAGGACCGGGAAGCGCAGCTGCGGCGCCGGCTGGGGGATCGTGCGACCGTCGTCGGGATCGGCGACGACTGCGTCATGATGGCAGCGCTGCTCGATGATCTCGCCGCCCGCAGGGGAGTGCGCAGCCTCATGGTGGAGGGCGGCGGCACCGTGCTGACCCAGTTCCTCGGCGCGGACCTCGTCGACGAGCTCCATCTCGTCATCGCCCCCTTCTTCGTCGGCGAGGCGCGCGCGCCACGCGTCGTGGGGCCTGCGGCCTTTCCGTGGACCGCCTCGCGCCGCGCCCGGCTCGCAGACACGTGCCAGATCGGCGACGTCGTCCTGCTTCGCTACGCCCTCTCCGATCGGTTCGGCATGCTGGACGGCCAGGGCGCCGAAGCCGGACGGGTCGCCGCAGAGATTCCGTGAGCACCTCGCCGGGTGGCCCAGGGCCCCGGGCATGGCAGGGTCGCGTCGGGGTCGCCGCATCCGTCGCCCTGCTCGTCGTCCTGCCGCTCGTGCCCGGCGTCCTCGCGACGGGGTCGGCGCTGGCTCTCGTGCGGATCCCGGTCGAGTCGATCGTGATCCTGCTCGTCCTGGCGGTGACGCCGTGGCGCATATCGCGCGTCGCGCTCGCGACGGCGTTCGGGCTGTTCGTCTGCCTGGCGATGGTGCTCGCAGGCATCGACCTCGGCTATGAGGCGGCGCTCGGCACGCACTTCGTGCCGCTGGACTGGCCGCAGCTCGGCGACGCCTACGGCGTCGTCGCAGCGGCGATCGGCGGCGTTCCGGCAGCCGCGCTCGTCGCCGCGGCAGCGGCCGTGATCGCCGCCGCGACAGCGGCGCTGGCGTGGGCCGCGCTGCGCGTGAACGCTGTGCTGCGCCGTCACGCCGAACGCGGGCGCGCGGCCATCGCGGCGGTGACCGCCGTCTGGGTCGCCATCGCCGCGATGGCACCGCCGCTGGGACTCGCCGATCCGCCCGCGGCGGCGGCATCCGGCGGCGCCATCGGCTCAGCCGTCTCGCGCACCGTCGCTGCGCTCGAGACGAGAGCGGCCGTCGCCCGGGCGATCGCCGGCGATCCGTTCGCCGACGTGGACGAGGACGAACTCCTCACCGCGCTGCGCGGCAAGAACGTCGTCTTCGCCTTCATCGAGAGCTACGGCCGGGTCGCGCTGGACGACGACGAGATCTCGGACGGCGTCGGTGGGGTGCTCCGCCGCGGCGAGGAGGCCCTGACGGCGGAGGGGTACTCCGCCGAGAGCGCGTGGCTCACCTCGCCCACCTACGGCGGAGCGAGCTGGCTCGCGCATGCGACGCTGCAGACCGGTGTGTGGATCGACTCGCAGACGGTCTACAGCGAAGTGGTGCGCAGCGACCGGCTGACGCTGAGCGCGGCGTTCGCCGCGGCCGGCTGGCGGACGGTCGGCGACGTGCCGTCCAACACCCAGGACTGGCCGGTCGGGCGGGAGTTCTACCGCTTCGGCACACTGCTGGACGCCACGAATGTCGGCTACCGCGGGCCGTCCTTCGGCTATGCGCGGATTCCCGACCAGTACACGTGGAAGCACTTCGCTGATCACCAGCTCGTGGATCAGCAGCGGCCGGTGATGGCCGAGATCGACCTCGTGTCGTCGCACACCCCGTGGGCGCCCCTTCCCGAGCTCCTGCCGTGGTCAGAGATCGGCGACGGATCGGTCTACGACGGGCAGCCCGAGCGCAGCCGCCCCGCCGGCGCCGTCTGGGAGGACCGGCAGACCGTCCAGCGCTTCTACGGACTGTCGATCGAGTACGCGCTCGGCGCGATGTTCTCTTTCCTCGAGAACGTCGATGACCCGGATCTCGTGGTGGTCGCACTCGGCGACCACCAGCCCGCTGCGATCGTGAGCGGAGAGGATGCCGACCGCGACGTGCCGATCACCATCATCGCGAAGGATCCGGGCGTCTTGGCAGCTGTCGCCGGGTGGGGCTGGGAGCCGGGTCTGCGACCCGGTGCGGGGTCGCCGATCTGGCGGATGGATGAGTTCCGCGACCGGTTCTTCACCGCGTTCGGGACTCCGCCCTGAGCCGAGGCTGGAAGGATGGCGGGATGACGTTCATCGTGCGCGTTCCTGAGCTGAGCGAAGCAGCCGAGATCGCCGATCTCCACGTGGAGACGTGGCGCGAGACCTACACGCACCTCCTGCCCGAGGAGTTCTTCGACGAGGACTACGTGCAGGGTCGTCACCGGTTGTGGCGTCGGCTTCTCGAGAATCCGCGCGAGGAATGGCGCATCCGCGTCGCCGAGCGGGACGGGCAGATCATCGGCCTGGCGACATCCGGCCCGAGCACGGCGACCGAGGGGCAGGATGCGCCGCGCGAACGCCAGCTCTACATGCTCTACGTGCTCGCGGCGGAGCACGGCGGGGGAGTCGGGCAGGCGCTGCTCGACGAGGTCGTCGGCGACGAGCCGGCGGTGCTGTGGGTGGCGAAGGAGAACCCCAGGGCGATCGCGTTCTACCGCCGCAACGGCTTCGCGTTCGATGGCGTCGAGGAGGCCTATCCCGGCGTTCCCACTCTCGTCGACGCGCGCATGGTGCGCTGACCGAGAGCACTGCGGGCAGGCGAGCGCTCCTCAGCCGGCGAAGTCGGAGTCGTCGGTCCACGCGGCGATGTCGACGCCGTGGTTGTCGGGAGAGGTCAGCGTCCACCACTCGGGAGCGTGGGAGTCGTCGGCCAGGCGGCCTCCGGCGGCGAGGGCCGCGGCGACGCGGGCATTCACCTGGTCGCGCGGCACCGAGATGTCGATGTGCGTGCGGCCCCGGCCCGACTTCGCCGGCTCGAGGGGATGGAACCACACATGCGGATTCCGGCGCAGCGGGTCGACGGCATCCTCGGCGCCGAGCGGATCGTACCCGAGCGCGGCGCTCCAGAACGGCCGCACGTGGGCATCGGGGCCCTGTGCGACGGCGATGCCGACGACGGTGAGCGCGGACGGGTCGGGCTCGAGACCGAGTTCGCGGGCAGCGCGCGAGACCGCGGCCGCGAGTTCGGCATCCGCTCTGCTCAACGCGCCGTCGCGGCGACTGAACGTCTTGACGAAGACCCCTTCGGGACGCAGGTCGACGTCGGGGTGATGATCGAGGGCCTCGGCGATCGGGACGATCGCGGCGACCAGACGGGCGCCCTGAGCGAGCGAGTCGGCCCGGAAGAACGCGTGCGCACCCCAGTACAGGACGCGCCAGTCCTCGACCCCTTCCGAGGCGTGGAAGGCGCGCGGGCTGATCGTCTCGAGCTCGGGCTCGATGGTGCCGTCGCCGAGCGGCGGCTGCGCGAGGATGATGCGTGAGAGCGGCTGCGGGCGCGTGAGCTGCGGCCAGTGGCCCGTCGGCAGGTCGATGAAGGTGACGTCCTCGAGCGTCGTGAACTCCTGCACGGACGCCGCACCCTCGCCGATCCAGGAGCGCAGGTCGGCGACGGAGTACTCGGTGGCGACCGCCGTGACGGGGATGCTGCGCCGGCGGTCGTCGTGGAGATGCTGGATGCCGGTGACCACGCCCGCCGGCGAGGGAACTGCGTAGGCGCGGAATGCCGTCATGCCGCCCTCGCCGAGGTCGCGGAGGTCGGCCTCGTCGAAGTCGCTCCAGTCGGGAAGGGGGAGATCGGCACCCACCGGTTCGTAGCCGGAGAGGAGCGGGGCGCCGTCGGGCGTCGGGAACCCGCCGACGAGGATCAGGCGCGCGACGCGGCCCGGGCGTGCATCGGCGGCCGCGTAGACGATGCCGGCGCCGGCCGAGTGACCCACCAGCACCACCTTCTCGCCCGGCGCCGCGTCGATCGCGGCCACGACGGCCGCGACGTGGTCGTCCAAGGTGATCGCCGAGCGATCGGCGTCCGCCGATTCCATGCCCGGCAGAGTGAGGGCGACCGGCCGGTGACCGGCGCGCTC
Source organism: Microbacterium sp. ZW CA_36 (assembly GCF_044987475.1). NCBI lineage: Bacteria > Bacillati > Actinomycetota > Actinomycetes > Micrococcales > Microbacteriaceae > Microbacterium > Microbacterium sp. ZW CA_36. Next base: position 1,763 of record NZ_JBJDRL010000105.1, on the reverse strand, counting down.
GAGGGCGGGCGCGACTTCGTACCACGCCCATCCGCCCATCCACAGACCCGCGACCAGGATGATGTCCACTTTGCGCTCCTTCGCGTGATGTCCGGTGGGGCCAGTGTGGCCCGATCCTCCGACATCCGCGACGGGGGAATACGTCGCGGTCGCAGGCGATTGACTCTCATACCCCTAGGGGGTATGAAGGAACTCGTACCGATGAGGAGAATGCCGTGACCGATCCGAATCGCGACCGCGACCTGGGCGGCGTCGCGCACGCCGACCAGCCGCACGCGGCGCACGATGATGCGCTCCACTCCGGGCACGACCACGCCGAGATGGATCACTCCGCGCACGCCGACCACGACCACGCGGCGATGGGGCATGCCGGCCATGGCGCCGACGATCACGCCGCGATGGGTCAGGCCGACCACGACCACGCCGCGATGGGCCACGGCGCGCACGGCGCGCACGGCGGCCACGCGGGCCACGGTGCGGATCACGTCGCGCGCTTCCGCCGGCTGTTCTGGATCAACCTCGTGCTCGCCGTCCCGGTGGTCGCGTTCTCGGGCATGTTCGCGATGGTGCTCGGCTACACGCTGCCCGACGCGCCTCTCGTGCGCTGGATCTCGCCCGTGCTCGGGACCGTCATGTACTTCTGGGGCGGCTGGCCGTTCCTCACCGGCGCCGTCTCAGAGCTGCGTGCCCGCCGTCCCGGCATGATGCTGCTCATCGGCCTCGCCATCACGGTCGCCTTCTTCGCCTCGTGGGGTGCGAGCCTGGGCCTGCTCCACCACGAGCTCGAGTTCTGGTGGGAGCTCGCTCTCCTCATCGTGATCATGCTGCTCGGCCATTGGATCGAGATGCGCTCGCTCGCGCAGACGACGTCGGCGCTCGACTCTCTCGCAGCGCTCCTGCCCGACGAGGCCGAGCGTGTCGAGGGCGACCGCATCGTGACGGTGGCCCCTGCCGAGCTGCGCGTCGGCGATGTCGTCGTCGTGCGCCCCGGCGGCAGCGTGCCGGCCGACGGACGCATCGTCGACGGCCGTGCCGACATGGACGAGTCCATGGTCACCGGCGAGTCCCGGGCCGTCGCGCGCGCCACGGGCGACCAGGTCACCGCCGGCACCGTCGCCACCGACTCCGGACTCCGGGTCGAGGTCACGGCGACGGGCGACGACACCACGCTCGCCGGCATCCAGCGGCTCGTCGCCGAAGCGCAGAACTCGACTTCGCGGGCGCAGCGCCTCGCCGATCGTGCAGCCGGCTGGCTGTTCTGGTTCGCCCTCGGCGCGGCCGCCCTCACCGCCGTCGTGTGGAGCGCTCTGGGGATGCCGGATGAAGCGGTCGTGCGCACCATCACGGTTCTCGTGATCGCCTGCCCGCACGCGCTGGGGCTCGCGATTCCGCTGGTGGTCTCGATCGCGACCGAGCGCGCGGCCCGGGGCGGCGTGCTCGTGAAGGACCGGCTCGCGCTCGAGAGCATGCGCACCATCGGCGCGGTCCTCTTCGACAAGACCGGCACCCTCACCAAGGGCGAGCCGACCGTCGTGGATGTCGCGACCGTCGCGAACATCGACGCCGACGCCGTGCTGGCACTGGCCGCGTCGGCCGAGGCCGACAGCGAGCACCCGCTGGCGAAGGCGATCGTCCGGGCCGCGCAGGCGCGCGGGCTGGCGCTCGCCGCAGCCACGGGGTTCCAGTCGTCGCCGGCGGTGGGCGTGACCGCGACCGTCGACGGCCGCCGTGTCCGCGTGGGCGGTCCGCGCCTGCTCGAGGAA
>NZ_JBJDRL010000104.1:0-7533 GCF_044987475.1 Microbacterium sp. ZW CA_36 | reverse complement strand
TCGGCGACGTGCGCGGCGGCGAGGCGGCGCTGCGCGACGTCGCCGAAGCCGGCGAGCACGCGGTGCCGCGCGGTGCGCGTGAGTTCGGAATCGCTCAGCTCGGCGAGGGGCTCGACGAGTGGGGGAAAGGCCATATCCACAGGCTACGCCGCGCGCATCGGGGGTCGGGCGCCGCCCGTCCGATCGCGCGCCTGACGCACCGACGGCGGCCGGGCCGGCAGGGTCAGACGCGCCCGGTCAGGATGAGGTTCCAGTAGACCCACGGCAGAACGTGCCGGTCAAAGACCCACGACAGCCGGCTCTCGCGGTACATCCGCCGGAAGAACGGGATGGACGGCTTCGGCGTGCCCGTGTCGTCGAACTCCGCCCACACGACCGTCGACCGCGAGACCGTGAACGGGCACACCGCGTAGCCGTCGTAGCGCGCCTTCGGCTCTTTGCCGCGGAGCACCCTCGAGACGTTCTTCGCCAGCACCCACGTCTGCTTGCGGAGCGCCCCACCGCACTTCGAGTTGGTGGTCGCGGCGGCGTCGCCGAGAGCCCAGACATGGGGGAATCGCGGATGCCGCAGCGTCCGAGGATCGACCTCCACGAACCCTCCCGACGAGCCCGGCGCCGGGAGCACCGACGCCTTGAGCCAATCCGGGGCCGACTGCGGCGGTTCGACGTTGAGCACGTCGTAGTGCAGATGCTCGGGTCCGTCCGGCCCGCCGATCACGACCTCCTGCGCCGCGGAGTCCACACGGAGCAGCACCGAGCGGGTGCGCAGCTCGATGCCGTACTCCTCGATCTTGCGCTCGAGCTCGCGATCGAACGGCGGCAGGAACGCCGTCTCCGTCGGCACCACCATCACGACCCGGATCCTGTCCAGCACCCCCGTCGCCCGCCAGTAGTCGCACGCCTGATACATCGGCTTCTGTGCGGCACCCGCGCACGAGGCGGGCCCGTCGGGCTGGGTGAAGACGACCGTGCCCTCCTTCAGGTCGCGCAGCAGCAGCGACGCCTTCTGCGCCAGCTCGAATTCGTAGTGGGATGCCGCCGCCGGCGTCTGCATCGCCTCTGCCAGCCCCGGCACGCGGCCCCAGTCGAGCTGGATGCCCGGACACACGATGAGCTGGTCGAAGGTGACGCGGTCACCGGTCTCGAGCACGACGGCGTTCGCGTCGGGCTGGACGGCGGTGACGGCATCCTGGATCCACTCCACCCCTTTCGGCACCGCCTCTCGCTGGGGGCGGACGGTGATGCCGGCGGGAGCGGTGCCGCCGGCGACGTGCGAGAACAGCGGTTTGTACTGGTGCTGCTCACGCGGCTCGATGATGGCGATGTCGTCGACGCCGGAGCGACGCAGCCTCGCGGCGACCGAGATGCCGCCGTTGCCCCCGCCGATCACCAGCACCTGATGATGCGCCTGCTGCTCGGACATGTTCCTCCCCTCGGATGGCGACTTCCGCTGACCGCGGTCGGCGGGAGTCGCGTCTGAGATCTCCCTGCAGGCGAGATTAGGCAGGCACCCGCACGAAGCGCGGGGGCTTGCGCAGGGGGCTGAGGTCGCACGAAGATGCCGGGTCGGACCCGTCGGGTGACCGGAACACGCGCCGACGTGTGCTCAGCCGGAGGCTCGCTTGGCCAGACGCCAGCCGCCGACGAACGCGAGCGTGATGAGCCCGAGGCTCAACGCCGCGAACCCGAAGATCGTGACGCGGGACACGAAGACGTAGTCTCCGCCCGGCGCGAAGGCGGCATCGGCGAGCGGCTGGTACGCGAACCAGCCGAACGATGCGGGCGTCGATGCCCCGATGACGATCGTGACCGCTCCCGCGAGGAGGAGAACCCCCGCGGTCGCCCATCCTGCACGTTCCTTGCCGCTCGGATGCGCCATCTCCCGACCCTATCGAGCCGTCAGCCCGCCGGCGTCAGCAGGTCGAGAAGCTCCGGCGACGCCGCGCGAGGCTGGAGACCCGGGTCCACCAGGCGTCGGCAGCCGTCGAGTTCGACGGTGAACGGCTGCGATTGCCCGCTCACGAGACTCGGGTGGACGACGACCCACCTCGTCGCCGCGTCCGTGCACGACGGCGCTGTGGGGGCGTGCCGGGCGTCCGCGAGCACGGCTTGAGCCTCGGCGGTGGCCAGTTCGCGCACGCCGGCGAAGATGTTCGGATCACCCGTGACCGCCGGCGACCGCGTCGATCCCAATCCGGCGACGTAGTCGCACAGCCGCGCTCCGTCGACCGTGGCCACCTCGGGCCATGCCGGAAGCTCGAAGGGGATGAGCGCGTCCTCGCCGATCACCTGGTCGTCGGGTATGTCGGCGTCGGCGAGGAGACCACTCGTGGCATCCGGGCCGGCGAGAATCAGCATGCTCGCCTGGGTGGCGCATCCCGCATCGGTCGCCGCGGCGGAGTCGACCAGCGACTCGGGCGTGAACGTCTCGTCCACCACGGTGAGGGCAGCGAGAGCCGCGTCCAAGCCGACGGACTTGGGCGCTCCGCACCCGTCGGACGGGACCGCCACGCGCACGACGCGCCCGTCGGCGTCCTCCACCCACAGCTCGGGGGAGAGGTAGCCGATCGCGGTGCACGGTCCCATCGAACGTGGATCGTTGGGGGAGGCCAGCGCCGCGAGCACGGGTTCGAGGTCTCCCTCGAGTCGTTCGAGAAGCGCCCCCGACCAACTCCCGTCGTCGTCCTCCCACGACGCGTACGGGTCGCACCGCAGGACGGCGACCGCCGTGAAGTCGGACGGCACCAGTCCGGCTTCGGCGTGGCCTGCCTCGTGGGTCTGGGGGCAGATCACCGTCGCGACCGGCGTCGCCTCGATACGCGGGTCGGGGCCGATCCCGGGAATCGCCCCGCAGCCGGCGAGCACCAGGCTCACGCCGAGAGTCGCGACCACCACCGTCAGACGTCGCATCGTGTGCACCTCCGGTACCGACGCTAGAGGCGCCGGGACGACGCCGGGCAACGACCCTGTAACGATGCCCTGCACGCAAGAGGATGATGGATCCATGCCCGCCGCCCATCGTCCCGGCCTCCGGGTGGGCTCGGAGCTCACCATCCCCGAGTCCGAGCTGACCTGGCGCTTCTCGCGGTCATCCGGCCCCGGCGGGCAGGGCGTGAACACCGCCGACTCGCGGGCGGAGCTGGTCTGGGATGTGTCGCGCTCGGCCGTGCTGTCGCCGCACCAGCGCGAGAGGCTGCTCGCGCGGCTGAGCGGTCGCCTTGTCGACGGAGTGCTGACGATCGCGGCATCCGAGCATCGCGCGCAACTGCGCAACCGGGATGCCGCGCGTGCCCGGCTCGCCGCTCTCGTCGCCGACGCGCTACGGCCGCCTTCGCCCTCGCGACGACCCACGCGCCCGACCCGGGGCGCCAAGGAGCGGCGCCTGAGCGAGAAGAAGCGGCGCACCGACGTCAAGCGGCTGCGCCGCCCACCCGCCGACTGACGACGCCCGCGCCGGCGCTACGAGCGGCGCCGGGTGAGGTGGATGTCGACGGAGTCGCCGTCGGTCTTGCCGATCGCCCTTCTGATCTCGGCGTTGATCGGGAGCTTGTGCGTCCCGTCGCCGAGGGCCATGAAGGCACCCTCGAACGGGTGCCCGTCCACGGTGCCCGCCACCTTGACGAGTCCGCGGGTGCCGAAGATCGTGGCGGAATCGGGCAGCTTCACGCAAGTCCAGGTGTCGCCCGGCTGAGCTTTGCCGAGGGTGGCGGTGAAGCGGATATCGAGAGTCCCGGTGTGGTCCGACATGATGGCTCCAATCTCGGCCGCCGCAGCTGTGACGAGTGTGTCCCGGGCGGCGGCCCTTCACAGGGATGACGATCGGACGTCGTCCCGATCGACAGCCTTTCAGACCCTCAATCGGGAACGATGACCACGCTCTGGATCAGACCGTCGCGCAAGGTGAAGCGGAACGGGCTGGTGCCGTTGAACCCGTTGCCGGTCACCGCGAGGTGCACGAGGTAGGTCTCCGGGGCTGTTTCCTGCTCGATGTCGATGAGCTCGAAGTGCGACTGCTTGCCGATGTTGTCGGTGCGATCCCACGCTCGGATGCCGTCGTGCCCGTGCGCCACGCGGCCCCAGTCGTCGAGCGAGCCGTCCTCGCTGAAGGCCGCGACGAACGCATCGGAGTCGCCGGCGTTCGTGGCGACGATGAAGGTCGAGATGGGAGCGGGGATAAGTGCCATCCTCCGATCTTCCACCCGCATCCCGCGGGTGGAGCGCCCAGGTTCAACGGATCCAGAAGTCCTCGGCGCGCGCGCCCGGCCGGAATCCGAAGTGCTCGAGCATCGCCGTCGCCTCCGGGAAGTGGGCGGCGAGCATCTCGGGTCCGTGGGCGTCGCTGCCGAACGTGACCGCGCGCCCGCCTTCCTCCGCCCACAACTGCGGGATCCACGGCCAGAGCCGCCGGGTGTTCATCTCGAGGGCCCGTTCCGACGCCGCGATCGCGCGCATCCCGGCACGGAACCCGTCTTCGAATCTGCGAGGGTCGAAGGGGCCCGCTGTGGCGACCGGCCAGGAGCGCACGGCGTAGTCGATGTGCGTGAACACCGCGAAGGAATCCGAGCCGGCGACCATGCGCGGGATCTCCTCGAGGTAGTTCCACATCACGTCGTCCGCGGGCACGTGACGGTAGAGCGTGGTCGGCTCGGTGCGGTCGGCGCCGTCGAAGGTGAGCATGTGCAGCGACCCGTTGACGCGTTCTATGACCCCGCTGGAGAGCAGAGCGGCGGCGTGCGCGTCGCGCAGGTGCGGCTGGCCGAACTCGACGCCGGTGAGGATGCGCAGGTCGGGGAAGTCGTGACGGCACCGTTCGATCGCGGTGAGATAGCCCTCGACGTCGAAGTCGGGCAGCCGCACATGGCCGCTCTCGTCGACGTACTTCTGCGCGTGCTCTCCGATGTCACCGTCCTCGACTCTCCAGTCATGCTCGAAGTCGAGGTGCTCGGTGAACACGATCGCCGGCAATCCGATCCGGAGCGCACGTTCGCACGTACGGACCATCGAGCCGTGCGAGGCCGGATCCGAGCCGCAGTCCCACGACCACTCGCTGTGCACGTGGGCATCGGCGGGAAGAGTCGCCGTCATCTCGCCGAGAGTACTCCGGCCACCAGTGCACCCTTCAACGTCGTGACTCTCCAGCGTGCGTGGCGGTTCGGGTGTCACGAGTGGTGGCTTCGACGCCGGCGTAGCGGCGTGTCGTGACACCCGAGCGCGTGCGTAGACCGTTCAGGGGTCGCGAGTTGTGGCTTCGACGCCGGCGTAGCGGCGTGTCGTGACACCCGAACGTGGGGGCACATGAACGGAGGATGCCGGTGCGGCGCCCGGGCCAGGCGTCGGCGGGCGCGGCGGGCGCGGCGGGTTCGACGGTGATCTGGTCGGTGCCCCAGCGAATCGCCAGCGACGCACACCAGCTCGGTTCCGCGTCCGCGGCGAAAACTGCACCGAGAACCCGCATGCGCGGTGATAACGTGGGGCTGTGGCGAGCTACAAGATCTCCGAGGCGGCGCGGCTGCTCGCGGTGAGCGACGACACCGTCCGCCGATGGATCGACGCGGGCACGCTGCCGACGACCGGGGCATCGCCCGTCGAGATCCCCGGCGCCGCGCTCGCCGCACGCGCGGTCGAGCTCGCCGCTGCGCCGGGCGATCCTGCGGACGTGCTCTCGAGCGCGCGCAATCGCTTCGTCGGGCTCGTCACGCGTGTGCAGATCGACGGCGTGATGGCGCAGGTCGACATCCAATCCGGTCCGCACCGCGTGGTCTCGCTCATGTCGTCCGAGGCGGTGCGCGAGCTGGGACTCGAGCCCGGCTCGCTCGCGGTCGCCGTGGTCAAGGCGACCACGGTGATCGTCGAGACCCCGAAGGCCTGACGTGCGCCACGGGGCCACCGTTCGCGCCGCAGCGCTCCTCGCTGCTCTCGTGCTCGGACTCGTCGGCTGCGCGAGCGCCGACCGGGATCCGGGCGCGTCGCCTGCGGAGACGACCTCGGCAGAGCCCGAGCTGTCCGGGGACCTCACGGTGTATGCGGCCGCGTCGCTGCAGACGGCGTTCGATGAGCTGGCGACGCAGTTCGAGCAGCGGCATCCGTCCCTCCGCGTGCAGCCTGTCACCTACGACGGCTCGTCGACCCTGGCGACGCAGATCATCGAAGGAGCCCCCGCCGACGTCTTCGCGGCGGCGGACGAGCCGAACATGCAGAAGGTCGTCGATGCGGGCCTCGCGAGCGATCCCGAGCTGTTCGCGACGAACACGCTGGCGCTCGTCGTTCCCGCGGACGATCCGGGCGGGATCGACGGCCTCGCCGACCTCGCCGATCCCGACCGGACCGTGGTGCTGTGCGCGGCCGAGGTGCCGTGCGGGGCGGCATCCGCGACGCTCCTCGCGAACGCCGGCGTGGATCCGAGCGTCGACAGCTACGAGCAGAACGTCACCGCGGTCCTCACGAAGGTCGCGGCCGGAGAGGCCGACGCGGGGCTGGTGTATGTGACGGATGCCGCGACCACGGGTGCCGTCGACGCGATCGAGGTGCCAGGCGCCGACGGTGTCGTGAACCGGTATCCGATCGCCGCGGTGACCGGTGCGGCGAACCCGGAGGCTGCCGGCGCCTTCGTCGCGTTCGTGCTCGGCGACGAGGGCCGACGGGTGCTCTCGGCTGTCGGGTTCGGAGCCCCGTGACCGTCGCCACGGCGCGCGATGTGCGCACGCACGAGGAGCGCGCCGGGTTCGTGCCCCGCGTGCTCGCGGTGCCGGCCGCGATCGGGCTCGCTCTGCTCGTCCTGCCCCTGGGGGCACTCGTGCTGCGCGTGGACTGGTCGACGCTGTGGACCGACGTCACCTCGCCGCAGGCGCTGTCGGCGCTCGGCCTCTCGCTCGCCACCGGCGCCGTCGCCACGATCGTCTGCGTCGTCCTCGGTGTGCCGCTCGCGCTCCTCATCGCCCGGAGCACCGTGCGGACGGCGGCCGTGCTGCGGGCGCTCGTGACGGTGCCGCTCGTGCTGCCGCCCATGGTCGGCGGCGTCGCGATGCTGTTCCTGTTCGGCCGCACCAGCTGGCTGGGCGGGATCCTCGCGGAGTGGGGCATCCGCATCCCGTTCACGACCACCGCCGTGGTGCTCGCGCAGACCTTCGTCGCTCTGCCGTTCCTCGTGCTCGCGCTCGAAGGCGCGCTGCGCTCCACAGGCACCGGCTTCGAGCAGGCGGCGGCGGGCCTGGGCGCGGGGCGTTGGACGATCCTCGCCCGCGTGACCCTCCCGCTCGCCGCCCCCGGCCTCGTCGCGGGCATCGTGCTGTGCTTCGCCCGCGCGATCGGCGAGTTCGGCGCGACGGCCCTCTTCGCCGGAAACGCTCCCGGCGTGACGCAGACCATGCCGCTCGCGATCTATACGGCGTTCAACGGCGCCGGCGTCTCGCAGGGAACGGCGGTGGCACTCTCGCTGCTGCTGCTCGTCACCGCCGTCGGCGTGCTGCTGCTCGTGCGCGCCTGGCGCGCGGAGCCCGCGCGATGAGCGGTGCGGCGGGCGGGGATGCGGCCCCC